>JAAXHZ010000073.1 GCA_012270625.1 Dehalococcoidia bacterium
ACCCCACCGCACATGGGACGGTTACAACTGTCACACGGACACATACAGGCGATAGTCATCCACGCAGCTCCGTAATTGGATATGCAATACTGTGTGTCGAGAACAATCTGTCGGCAGATCAGAATCTTCCCCTAACGTGGACATTGGCGACCCTACTAAAGACCCTGTTCGGCGTTGTGGCCCTTATAGCTGGAGCTTGGGTTGGACTGAAGCTGCCGGATGTGGACCAGCGCACAGCTATGCTGCTGCATCGCTCGATCGTAACTCATGGCCCGTTCATCGCTTTGATCGTGTTTCTCATCATGCGAGACATCCGGCATTTTTCCATTCGCGTCTTCGCGATGTCTTTCTGCTTGGGCTTGGTGGTTCACTTGGCGTTTGACTTGTTTCCAAGGGCGTGGTCAGGTTACGCACTGATTAGCATCCCCATGTATGGGTGGCTTCCAGGTGCGGTCTCCGCAACGTGGATAGCAGGAAGCATCCTCGTATGCGCCTACTTGGCTGCGCGCCTGGTTCGAGGACTATCCGAGTCAGTGGTCATTGTACTCGGAACAGTAGCGATATTCTTGGCAGCCGTGCCTGGTGAGAGGGCGGTTATCGGGCCACTTATCGTAATAGCCGGAGCTCTGGCGATAGCTTCAGCGGCGAGCTTGCTCATTGGTAGGGCAGATCACGAGTGATTTACTCGTCTGCCCAGAACACTCTCCAAGCGGGCTGCTCAGCAATGTACACTCGCCGCGAAATGTTCGGAGATTACGGACATTAGTCACCGCAAGGAACAGTTGTCAGGGTACTTTAATGAACATGCCCCTGCCGCGTTTGCCCACCCGTCATAAATATGCTAAGCTAATGGTACAAACGTTCTCATACTCAACCGAGGCGACTCTGTGGCAAAATAGTATAGTTGTCGATCCGGCGAAATCCCCCAATAGATTACTGAGGTAACCTTGCCATGCGAGTCGTATTCTTGGAAGATGTGCCCGGCGTAGCTCAGGGCGGCGATGTCAAAGAGGTCAAAAACGGCTTTGCCCGCAACTACCTCATACCGAAGAACCTGGCGACTCCGGCCACGCACAACGCGCTTCAGCGCATCGCGAAGCTGCAGCGACATGCCGAGGTGACCCGAGTTAGGCGACTCGAGGACATGAAGGAGCTGGCTGCGGAGCTCGACGGGGCGCGGATCAGCGTCGAGATGCGGGCCGGAAGCACTGGCAGACTGTATGGCTCTGTCACCGCCGCGATCATCGCGGCAAGGTTGACCGAGATGACTGAAAAGGATATCGACCGCCGCACTGTTTCACTCAGCGAACCAATACGAGACCTCGGCGCCTTCGACCTGACCTTGGACCTCCACCCCGAAGTGCAGGCAGGGGTATCGGTCCTGGTTCACCCGACCGGGACAACACCCGAGGAGTTCGAGGAGTCGCTGAGAGCCGCAGAGGAAGCTGCCGCAGAGGCAGAAGCCGCAGAGGCAGAAGCCGAGTCTTTCGACGAAGAATACGAACAGGACCCTGACGAAGAAGAGGAAGGCTGATCGGTCTGACCTCGCCTAGCGAGGTCTCCAGCCCCGCCGGGCAGAGTATCGATCCGCCGCGCGGAGGCAGCCGTGGTTAGCGACCGTCTTCAACCCCATGACATTAGCGCCGAGGAGTCGGTTATAGGCTCCATACTGATCGATGGCGAGTCGATCGCGCGCGTCACCAGCATCCTCAGACCCACGGACTTCTACAGCCAGCGCAATCGCAAGTGCTACGAGGCATGCCTTGCGCTGTACAACAACAACCGCGCCATCGACCAGGTCTCTGTGGCATACGAGATCTCCACTGAGGAGGGCGCGCTGGAGCAGATCGGCGGGGCCGAGTATCTCGCCCAACTGGTTTCTAACGTTCCCACGTCCATACACATCGGGCACTACGCCAATATCGTCCGAGGGACCTCTATCCTCAGACACGTCATACGGGCGGGTGGAGAGATTTCCGAGCTTGGTTACGAGGGTGGCCCGGAAGTCGAACCGGTGCTGGACAAGGCCGAGGAGGTCGTGTTCGCTATCCGAAGTGGGCGGAGCGACAAGGGCTTCACCCACATACGCGAGTACCTCGACAACTACATGGAGGAGACCGGCTCGCTACACGACCCGTCAAAGGTCTCTCTCGCGCCTGTAGTGACCGGATTTCCCAGCTTGGATGAGCTTCTCGGCGGCGGACTTCAGCGCTCGGACCTGATTATCCTCGCTGCCCGTCCCAGCCTGGGCAAGAGCACACTCGCGCTCAACATGGCGCGAAATGCCGCCGAGCATGGCTTTTCAGCCGCTCTGTTCAGCCTCGAGATGAGCGGCGAACAGATCGCCGCGCGGCTTCTCGCGTCCGAGGCCGACATCGACAGCCACCGGCTGCGCATGAACCTGATCAGAGAGGACGAGGAGGTGCGGGTGCTGGATGCCGTCGGCCTGCTGTCCGACCTTCAGATCTTCGTGGATGACACACCGTTCCAGTCTGTCATGGAGCTTCGGAGCAAGTCGCGCAGGCTACAGCAGGAGAGCGGGCTCGATCTGCTGATCGTGGACTACCTTCAACTAATCGATGTCGGCAGAAGCGACAACCGCGCGGTCGCCCTGGGCGAAGTATCGCGCTCGCTAAAGTCCCTCGCGCGGGAGCTGGACATCCCTGTGATGGCATGTTCGCAGCTCAGCCGGGCTGTCGAGCAGAGACCCAACCACCGTCCGCTGCTGTCGGACCTCCGGGAGAGCGGATGCCTGACTGGAGAGACGCTGATCCCCCTTGCCGACTCCGGCACGCGCACACCCATTCGCGACTTGTCTGGCAAAACCAACTTCGCGGTCTGGTCATTGAACCAGCAGACCTGCAAGATCGAGCGCGCTATTGTAAGCAACGCCTTCCCCGTAGGTGTTAAGCCTGTCTTCAAGATCGTCACTCAGCTTGGCCGCAGCATCCGTGCTACCGGCAACCACAAGTTCTTGACCATAGACGGATGGAAACGCTTGGATGAGCTTCAGCGTAATGAGCGAATCGCAGTCCCCCGTCTGATTCCAACCCAGCAGCGCCGCGACATGACCAATTCCGAGTTAGCGTTACTTGGTCAACTGCTCGGTGATGGATGCACGCTGCCGAGACACACGATTCAGTACACCACTCGCGAGTACGATCTGGCAACGATGGTCGCTGATCTCGCCAAGCACGTATTCGATGATGCGATAGAGCCACGCATCAATGCGGAACGCAAATGGTTCCAAGTTTACCTTGCTTCGACACGGCACCATACGCACGGCGTAAGAAATGCGATTGCCGAGTGGCTAGACGCTCTGGGGGTATTCGGACTGAGATCACATGAAAAGCTCGTTCCCGAGCGCGTTTTTAAGCAGAGGGACGATGGCATTGCTCAATTCTTAAGACACCTGTGGGCCACGGACGGCTGCATCCGCCTTCGTGAAGGTAAAACCGCATATCCGGCCATATACTACGCTTCAAGCAGTGAACAGCTTGGCCGTGACGTTCGATCTCTGCTCCTCCGGCTGGGAATCAACGCGCGTATAGTGAGAATAGATCAAGGCAGCAAAGGGCGTGACCAGTTCCATGTAATCGTAAGCGGCAAGTACGACATAATGAAGTTCGTGTCGCGTATAGGCTCAGTAGGGCGATACAAGACGGATGCTCTTGATTCCATCAGAGCTTTCATCTCGCGTAAGCTGGCAAACACAAACCGAGACGTAATCCCTGCCTCCGTTTGGCATCGCTTGGTAAGACCTGCGATGCTCCAGGCGGGCATTACACACCGCCGTCTCTATGGAGAATTGGAGATGGCTTATGCTGGTATGGCTTTGTTCAAGAATAACCTGAGCAGGGAGCGCGCTAGTCGCGTAGCTGACATAGTCTCATCGAAGCCATTGAGAGCTCTGTCAGAAAGCGACGTGTACTGGGACAAGATTGCGTCCATTGAACCCGACGGTGTAGAGGAGGTTTTTGATTTAACTGTGCCCGGCCCGCACAACTTTGTCGCTAACGAGATCATCGCTCATAACTCGATCGAGCAAGACGCCGACGTAGTATCGTTCATTCACCGCGAGGACCAGTACACCACACGCGAAGAGTGGGAGCGCAAGTTCCCTACCGACCAGTA
>JAAXHZ010000074.1 GCA_012270625.1 Dehalococcoidia bacterium
GGCGATCGTCCCACCTCCAATAGTTGCGATGAACAGATAGATCCATCGCAGCACAGAGCCTCTATCGGCGAACGCGAACCTGAACCAGTGCCCCCACCAGATCACCCCGCCCACTACGGCCACTGACAGCGCCGTCCGTGCCGCGTCACCCCACAGCCTCTCCGATCCGGAAATACTGATCTGAAAGGCAGCCGAATACCCCTCGTTCAAAATGAAGTACACCAGAAATCCCAAGCCTGATGCGATCATGGCTACTCCCAGCGCGGAAGCAACGTAGAGATAGAGACGTCGGATGCCTAGCGTTTCCACCGTAGTCTCCGGGGTCTCACTCGACACGACCCACCAGTGATAAGCCCAGACAGGCCCCCAGACCAACACAGCCGCCCACGAGAGCGCCGGGAAGTCTCCCACAAGGAGCGCCCACTCAAACACCCGGTATCCGCCGTACGCCAGGAACCCGAGGGCAACCGCCATAGCTGCATATAGATATAGCTTCCTGAGAATCGACCGGTGCTCTGACTCATGCGCCGCTGTGCTGCGCTGCACGAACCTCCAGTGAAGTCCCCACAGAGGCAGTCCAACGATCGTCAGTGCGAGACCGACCGCCAGTCTGCCCGTATCCCCACGAAATACCGGTTCTCCAAAAAGCTCGTCCAGCAGACTCATCAGCACAATCATGACGCCGCTGACAAGCAGCATGAGCGCTATGAATGAGATCGAGTAGAAGTAAAAGCGGCGAGGCGTTCCAATACCGGTGTCGGGACCATTCTCGCTGGTGGTTCGCCTGCTCCACAGGAAGATTCCGTAGATGATTGCGCCAATGACAGCGAGCGGTATGAGAGCGGGAATCATAGTGAAGACGGTCATCTCTCGGCGCTTCCTCTCGATTGGGTTCTCAGGGTCCGATTTTGGTCTCTCTCAGTCGATGCCACGTGAGGGGGTAGGAGGTATGTGCTCCGGTACGAAGTGCGACCTGATGCACCTGTCTGAGGGCCAAGTGTGTCCGGTAATCTTCCAATCTCCATCGAACATGCGGAGTCCGTAGTCGTATGAGAAATCCGACTCGGATGGGCCAAAGATGCTCCCTCCCGTCGTGCGGACCACCCTGATCGTCACGATCGTCGTATCGCCAACGACCTGGGCCTTATCCAGAGTAATCTTGGACTCGGAGAGATTGTCCAGGCTTCTCCTCGCATCCACTACGAATGCCTCGAAAGAACAATCTTCCTGAAGATCCGGGGACCAAATAGTCTCGGCAGCCTCGAAGTCCTCTTGCACCAGAGCGGTGAGATACTGCTGAACGGCGTACTCAGGGGTGCCTGGGTCCAACTGTGCCTCCCCTCTGCCTATAGCAAGAGTGACACTCGCTGCCAGAACCACTGCCAGAACCGCTCCACCGCCAATCAGCCAGTATCGTTCCATTGGCGCCACCTACCGGAGTTTCACATACTGTCAAGCCCGAAATAAGTACCCTCACACTCAGTGTACTCTACCTAGAAGCGGCCTCAAAGAAGAAAATTTCATACTCAGAGAGAAGGTCAAAACTCTCAATCGAGTCGGATCACTGTTCTGACGGCAAACCGCTGAGTGGGAAAGCCACAAGACCAGAGGCGAACCTCCGTTGGACTGCCCGGCGTTTGGGGGATTGAGAGAAGCACATGGCGCTGTAGAGAAGTGCAAAACTCAAACCGAGGTTGATGGCTAGGGAATCCAGTGGAGCAATTCGGAGGTTCGGGAGGTTGTGATCAAAGTAGCAGTCAGCTAGACTACATGACAGAAGAGAAATAAATCGGCGGCGCCCTCAGTCTGCAAACTTCGTGGGCACCGCCGCAACCCAGAGAGGAGGCTATTTCGTCTGCAAGAGACTCGCCGTCCCGTCTGTTGAAACAAATAATAGCAGATTGCTTCATAAGGTCAAGGAGTTGTGAGTGGACGGTTTTAGGGGAGGGAATTGTTTGCCGGGAAAGTAAACCAAAACAAGCGAGGATGGAAACACCATGCGACGACTATCTACTACGAACACACTACACGGTATCGTGGAGAAGTATCAGTCCCGAATTCAAGAACTAGATGATGAAAAGGCAGAACTTCAAGGGCGAATCGACAAAATTCGCTTTGTCATAGGATACGTGGAGGACGAGCCCGACGAATTTGTTTCTGTGCCTCAATCCGGTACATTCTCAGAAGAGTTGACGAATTACATGTACCGGACACTCGTTGCTCATGGGCCTCTGCATCGCAGTGAACTACTAAGGAGAGCACAGAACGCCGGTATCCACATAGGCGGTGAAGACAAGCTGAACAACATGACCTCGTACTTGTCACGGAACAAAAAACTGTTCACATCAGATGGCCGGGGGAACTGGAACGTGGTGGCACCGCCGGACGAATCAGAAGAGGGTGACGACGATCAGACTGATAGCCAAGACGACGAGGAAGCAATACCGCACCTGCAACTGGTCAGATAGCAGTAGGAAAATACAGGGCCGCAGGCACGAACTGGAAACTTGATGCCTACGGCCCCCGAACCATAGGGGGCTCACCCAATGGTCTATAATCAGTCTATTGAAGAATCCTCCGATTCTCAAGCACCGCTGGGGCTCTTGGAAGTCCAACACGTTCTGGACGCCATCGACGCCACTGCCCTGCTCGACAGGCTGAAAACCTATCGCCGCACCGGACGACAGGGCTATCCACTCCGGTCTCTATGGCGGGCCTACCTCGCGAGCTTCATTCTCAATTTGCCCAGCACCAACGCGCTGATCCGCAGGCTTGAGGACGACCTTGAGCTCCGGCTAATCTGCGGGTTCAGCACGCTTCCAAGCCGAAGAACCTTCAATCGGTTCATCTTGCGGCTGTCCAATCATACGGAACTGGTTGATGAATGCATGTCCAAGCTGACGCGGCAGTTGGCAACGACGTTGCCCGGCTTCGGGGAGAAGGTGGCTGTTGATAGTACAACGGTCAGCACTCACTCGAATCCGAATCGCAAGATGCTCAGCGACCCTGACGCTTCGTGGACGGTTAAGAACTCGGCCAGCGGCAAAGACGGCGAGGAGTGGCACTTCGGATACAAGTACCACGCCGTAGCTGACGCCACCTATGACATACCGCTCTCAGGCTTTGTGACCACTGCTAGGCGGAATGACTCACCGTTTCTTCCACAGGTGTTGGATAAGGCTGCCGGAGAGCATGAATGGTTCGCTCCGAAGTACGTGATCGCAGACCGTGGGTACGATGCGAACAGCAACCATATGGCTGTCATAGAGCGAGGTGGAATCCCGATCATTCACATTCGAGATATGAAGAAGGGAGCCAAGCGACCACAGGACCGCTATCTGGAGGGTATCTACACTCATGAGGGAGTGCCGACTTGCCTGGGTATGCTCCCCATGGACTACGTTCGGAGCGACCCTGAGCGCGGCCATCTATACCGCTGTCCACATGGGGGATGTCGGCTCAAGAACCGTCAGGGCGTCGTCTACTGCAAGGACGAGTATTGGGTGAACCACAAAGACAACCCACGACTGTTCGGGCCGATACGTCGGGGTAGCCAAGAGTGGAAAGCACTCTATCGCCAGCGACAGAGCATTGAGCGGGTCTTCAAGAGTCTCAAGCAGAGTCGGCGGCTTGAAGATCACTGCACGAGGGGCATTCAGAAGATCAGCCTGCACGTCGCAATGTCGGTGCTGGCGTATCAGGCGACAGTGCTGGTTCATATGCAGGCTGGCGAAGTGGAGTATCTGCGCTGGATGGTGAGAAAGGTCGCCTAGTGGACTGGCCACATAGCTTTGATGGTCTGCATACCGTCCTTCGACAAGCTCAGGACGAACGATTGTGACAGTCAGAACTGAATTGTCGATACCCTAGCAGGGCAGATGTCACGTTCATCTACCACGAGATTGCTCTGTTTGAGGGTCAGCCACCTAACCCAGATGCTTGTCTTCCAGTTGGATGGGTGATGAGAGCAGTGAGAAGGATGCGGGCGACCTCATCCACAATAGGTTGTTGACAGTCTTTCTCCCCACGCGATACTCTCACTTCGCCAAGAGATGTCGGTCACTGTCTAGCAACTGTCTAATCGTACATGAATCACGATGGCATTTGGGCACTTCGTGCCCCCTCGTGGATCATGTACGGCAGCGGGAACATCTCTTGGCAAAGTGACCTAATGTCATTGCCGCGAGGGGGTTCCCATGGACGAAGACCACATAGCCGCCACTCTCAAACGCAACCCGTCCCTCGGGTACGTTTGGTTTAGCTTTAAGGGACGGATCAACCGAAAAACCTATTGGTGCACGGGAGTGATACCACTCACCGGAGTGGTCATTGGTATGATTCTCCTGTTTTACTACCTTTGGCCGCCGGGTGGCTATGCGGCGGCGATCCTGCTGTACTGGGGAGGATTCGCTATCTCCGTCAAGCGATGGCACGACCGGAACAAGTCCGCCTGGTGGCTGCTGATTGTGCTTGTCCCACTCCTGTTATCAGTGGTATTTCTCGCTGTGTACCCTTCAGCATATTGGTTTGTGCTTGTTCCGTTCTTGAGCGGTCTTTGGGCGTTCATCGAATTGGGATTCCTCGCTGGTAAGCCCGAGGATGGCCCCAATCGCTACGGGCCAGCCCAAAGATGATCGCAGAACCCTGAACTGGACGGCTTAGAACAGCGGTCCGGCCAGAATTCTAAATTACGTACTTCTCCCTAAGCTGTGAGAGGGTTCCCGATGAGACTCGTCCATCTGTTCGTTCTGTTGTGCGCCGTCTTGGTTTCCTGTGGGGAAGTGCCCACGCCCGCACCAACACCGACCCCAACAATGTTGACAGTGCAAGAGTATGCAACAACCTGCGCAGAATTGATGAGCGATGAAATGGCATTTGACGCACAGCGCAAGCGAAAGTTCATCAAATGGGTTGACGAACTGCTGGCAGTGAAGGCTCCACCAGAATACGCTGCCTTCCATCGGGTATTGACAATCCGATTCTCATCTCAGATTGAGGCTGGCGGCCCGAACAGCAAGGCACAGGCCGCCTACACAAGGCAGATTGAGATAGTGAACGCAATGCCGGATAAGTTAAGACGAGTTCTAATTGACGACGGTTGCATTGACAATGTGGATGTTCTCTACGGTTGGAGCATACTGGCGGCACGGGAGCGAATAACCGCAAGAGGTCCAGCCCCGAATCTCCCGACCATCAGGTCTTATGCGGAACACTGCGGCGACGTTATGAAGACCGTACCGAGAATGGATACTGAAGAAGCGGTTATGGCTCATATGGTTAAGGGGCTGAGCCATCTCGTCCCCCCCCCACGACTGGAACGCTACAATAAGTATGTCGTTGATGTTTATCGCTACTGGCATGAAAATGGAATGGACAGCGCAGTCCCTGGCGTGTTGCTCCTAGCGTTATCGGAAGTAGAAAAACTTGACCCGGCCACCTTGGAGATACTTGTAGAAGCAGATTGCATCAAGAGATAATCCTGACCGTAGAACCCCTATGGGTTTCCCACACTTGATTCTCCGACTATCCACCCCGGATTGAGTTTTGCACTTCCCTCTATAGGAATCTCCCCTAGACTATCCAGTGGGGTGTATTGCTTTCTATCCTGATTCTGTGGCTTTCCCGCGTTGGACTTTCTCAATAGAATGCTGTCGGAACGGCGGTTCGGCAAGAATCAGAGTTTTGACCTTCGCTAATACTCATCAGCCGGATTGACACTTTTTCGGAGCCGTTGCTACACTGCCCAAGAGCCTTCGACCAGCCGTTTGGGAGGCCGTTATGCCCGAGGGCTACGACATCAATTGGATGGCCGTGCTGCTGGTTGCAGCAGTCGGATTTGCCGCGATGGCTGCGCTGTTTGCGGTCTCGTACCTGCTGGCGCCGCGACGTCCCTCGGAAGCCAAGGACATCCCCTACGAGTGCGGAATACCGCCCGCGCCGTTCATGTGGTCGCAGATCCAGATCAGGTACTACGTTTTCGCGATCCTGTTCCTGATCTTCGACGTTGAGGCAGTATTCCTGTTTCCGTGGGCAGTGGTCTTCCTCAAGACGATCCCTGCGGTCTTCTACGAGATGCTGATCTTCATCGGCATCCTATTCTTCGGAGTCATCTACGGCTGGAGAAAGGGTGTCTTGCAGTGGAGATGAACCTGGGACAGGGATACGAGCCTGGCAGAGGCAACTCTCCGGCTGATAGCATCTTCAACCGCGCGCTGCCGAACGCGCTTACGGCGAAGTCCGATGAGCTTTTCGCGCTGGCCCGTAAGAACTCTCTTTGGACTCTGTCATTCGGGCTGGCCTGCTGCGCTATCGAGATGATTAGCACCCACATGTCGCACCACGACTTCGACCGCTTCGGAATTGTCACGTGGCCCTCGCCCAGGCAGGCGGACGTGATGATCGTTGCCGGTACGGTCGTCAAGAAGATGGCCGATCCCATCAAGCTGCTCTACGAGCAGATGCCCGACCCTAAGTGGGTGATTGCGATGGGCAGCTGTGCCACCAACGGGGGACCATACTACCGCTCATACTCAGTCGTCATGGGCGTCGACCACCTGATCCCGGTTGACGTGTACGTCCCAGGCTGCCCTCCTCGGCCAGAGGCGCTAATGCACGGCATCATGCAGCTTCAGGAAAAGATTCAAATGGACGCTAAGCAGCGTGGCGAGACGTCCTAGACGAGAGCCGGCGATACCGGAGGCCCCAGCTGCGCTCGACGCTATGGGCGATGCCCTGGCAGCGACGCTGGAGGAAGTATTCGGCTCCGATTCAGGAATGCAGATTGCCGCCGCTGTTGATGAAGTAACACTCACCGTGCCGCCCGACCGCGCCGCGGACGTGTGTAGCGTGTGCAAAAACGATCCACGTTTGGATTTCGACTACCTGCGCTGCCTCTCTGTCGTCGATTACGTCGATCCGTCTGGCGAGTTCGAGATCAACTACCATCTCTACTCTCTTGAAAAGCGGCACAAGATGGTCCTGAAGACCCGCGTGCCGGAGGATCAGCCAGCAGTGCCCACTGTCACGGGGGTCTGGGCAGGCGCGAACTGGTACGAGCGCGAGGGCCATGACCTGTTTGGCATCGTGTTCGATGGACACCCGGATCTGGTGCCCCTGCTGCTCTACGAAGAATTCGAGGGCTTCCCCGGTCGCAAGAGCTTTCCATTCCACGATTACGACGAGTGGTAGAGCGAAGTGTACGTTCCACGTATATCGCCAGAGTCCTGAATAACAGAAACCTCATGCAAATCCAAGAACAGCCTGCGCAACAAGCCAACACAATCGACCTGATGGTCAACATGGGACCTCAGCATCCCTCGACTCACGGCGTGTTTCGACTTGTAATCTGGGTCGATGGAGAGAGGATCATCCGGTCAGAGCCGCACATCGGCTACCTGCACCGCGGCTCGGAAAAGCTGTGCGAGGGTGAGCAGTACAGTCAGATCATCACACTGTTCGACAGACTCGACTACGTATCGAACCTGAACTGCGAGCTCGCCATCTGCATGGCAGTCGAGAAACTGATGGGACTCGAGATCCCAGAGCGAGCGGAGTACATCAGGGTCATCCTGTGTGAGCTCAACCGCATAGCGAGCCACATGCTCTTCTACGGCGTGTACGGACTCGACGCGGGCGCGATGACTCCCGTGCTCTACAGCTTCCGGGAACGGGAGCGGGTGCAGGCGCTGTTCGAGGCCGTCACCGGCGCGCGGATGATGCACAACTACATTCGCATCGGAGGTGTCAACGAAGACCTGCCCGACGACTTCGGCCCACGCATGGACACGCTCATCGATCAGCTTGAGCGCGGCATCGAAGAGTGCGACGAGCTCCTGAGTCAGAACGAGATGTTTCTAGCGCGCACCAAGGGGATTGGTGCGATTTCAGCACAGGAGGCGATCGATCTCGGAGTCACCGGACCTGCTCTCAGGGCGTGCGGAGTGCCCGAGGACGTCCGGGTCTCGGAGCCGTACTCTATTTACGACCGGTTCGACTTCGGCATCCCGGTTGGAACGTACGGTGACTGCTGGGACCGGTACTACGTACGTGTAGAGGAGATGCGCCAGTCGCTCAGCATCGTCAGACAGGCGATGAAGCAGCTTCCCGAAGGCGAAATCGCGGCGAGAGTCAGAAGGATTGCCCGTCCCCCCAAGGGCGAGGTATATCTCAGAACAGAGTCGCCCCGGGGCGACTTTGGAGTCTTCCTGGTCAGCGATGGCAGCGACATGCCCTACCGCGTAAAAGTTCGCGCGCCCTCGTTCTGCAACCTACAGGCCCTCCAGGCTATGCTCCGTGACGCCTACATCGCCGACGCGGTGATAGTCCTCGGCTCGATAGACATAATCCTCGGCGAGGTTGATAGATGACTCTCCCCCAGGTCATCTACTATGCGCTCGGCGCGGCTGCCCTGCTCGGCTTCCTGTCGTTCATCGTCTTGGTGCTGACGTGGGCCGAGCGCAAGGCCCTCGCGAGAATCCAGATGCGGATGGGGCCAATGCGGGTCGGTCTTCACGGCACCCTCCAGCCAATAGCCGACGGTATCAAGCTCTTCACCAAGGAGGACATCCTCCCTTCATGGGCAGATCGGAGAGTGTATTGGCTGGCGCCGGTTGCCGTCTTCGTCCCTTCGCTGCTGGTATGGGTCACTCTACCCATGGCACGCGACCTCGTTCTCAGAAACTTGGATCTGGGGCTTTTCTACATAACCGCTGTGTCCGTGCTTTCGGTGATGGGCCTAGTAATGGCCGGGTGGGGTTCGGCCAACAAGTACGCGATACTCGGTGGACTCCGCGCCGCGGGGCAGCTCGTCAGCTACGAGATCCCGTTCATCATGGCGATCGTCGGCGTCGCGATGCTGGCGCAGTCGCTGGATCTAACTGAAGTCGTGGATCGCCAGGCAAACTTCGGATATGCCCTCGTACAGCCTGTCGGGCTGTTTCTGTTCCTGACGGCAGGCCTCGCCGAGCTTGGACGTACACCCTTCGACATTCACCATGCCGAGTCAGAGGTTGTCGGAGGCCCGTTTGTGGAGTACAGCGGCGCGCACTGGGCCGCCTTCTTCCTTGCCGAGTACCTGAACACGTTTACAGTCGCCGCTCTTACGGTGCTTCTGTTCCTCGGTGGGTGGAGATGGCCGGCGATGCCACTGGAGGGACTGGCTCACTCGACCCTGTCGCTCGCGTGGTTCCTCGTGAAGACATCGCTTGTGATCTGGCTCATCTTCTGGATACGCGGCACGTTCCCCCGACTGCGCATAGACCAGCTCATGTCGTTCGGCTGGAAGCTGCTGGTACCTCTGTCGTTCCTGAATATCATCGCCACGGCGGTGGTGCTATTCTATGACTGGCCGCTGTGGAGCCTCACTATCGTGTCTCTGGTATTATTGGGTGGCACGGTCTATATCATCTTCAGGAACCCGGGAACAGACATGCGACGTGATACTGTAAGCGTCGTATCAGCACGCGAATTGCGTAGGCAAAGAGATGCCGGAACATCATGGTAACCACAGAAGATAGACTTGCACAGCTGGGAAACAGGCTGGACGGTATAGACGATCGCCTCGGTCGTATTGAAAGCGGCCAGGAGCATACGACCTCCCGCCTCGATCATATTGAAAGCGGCCAGGAGCACATGGGATCCCGCCTCGATCGTATTGAAAGCGGCCAGGAGCACATGGGATCCCGCCTCGATCGTATTGAAAGCGGGCAGGAGCACGTGGGCTCGCGCCTTGACCGTATTGAAAGCGGCCAGGAGCACATGGGCTCGCGCCTTGACCGTATTGAAAGCAATCAAGAGCACATGGGATCCCGCGTAGGCCACATCGGAGGCAGCCAAGAGCAGATGAGCAAACGCCTTGATGACGTGCACAAGTTGCTCATAACGCTGATTGCCATTGGCGGCGGCGGGCTGATAACCGCCGTCGTCAGCCTAGTTTTGCAGTTGACTAAGCAATGATTGGCTTCCTGGAAGGGCTGTACGTAACCCTGAAAACAGCGCTGCGCAAGCCTGTGACACTCCAGTATCCTGAGCCTGACAAGCGGCACCAGGTAGCTCACAGATATATGGGCTTCCCTGCCCTCTTGTGGGATGGTGACGTCCCTGAGCCTTACTGTACCGGGTGCATGGTGTGTGTCCGCGCGTGTCCGACTCAGTGTATGAGCGCACAGATGACGGACAACCCCAAGTTCACGGAAAACGAAAGTCGCCGGCGCAAGATTATCGAGACGTTTGAGATAAATCTTGGCCGGTGTATTTTGTGCGGTATCTGCGTGGATGTCTGCAACTTCGACGCCATCGAGATGAGCCACGAGCACGAGCTGAGCAAGTACCAGCGCAACGGTAACCGCGCGGACCTGGACGTACTGCTGCAGATGGGACAGAAGTACCAGACCGAAACAGGCTGGCGTCCGACGAATCCTGCAAAGAACAGCGGAGTACCGGTCAAGAAAGAAGACCGGACACGCGGGCAGGCCCCTCGACAAGCTCAGAGCAAACAGTCTCCGAGTTCACCCCTTGTTCCTGTCGAGCCAATCGAATTGCAGTTGAAACAGCGCGACAGATCTGACGCCTCCCAAGATAGCAGTTCAAGCGGCTGATGGTTTCGCAATCCCTGGTTCTGTTCTACGTCGCGGCCGCGCTGGTAATCATGGGCGGACTCGGGGTCGTCCTCACACGGAACATAGTGTATGCGGCTTTCGCCTTGCTTGCGGCCATGCTGGGAGTGGCAGGCGTCTTCCTGCTAATGTTTGCGGAGTTCTTGGCCCTGGTCCAGATGCTTATCTACGGCGGCGCAGTCGTGATTGTAGTCCTGTTCTCGCTTATGTTGACACGAATTCAGGACTTCGAACACCTCACGGATCACAGCCAATGGCCTCTCGCTGCCCTGTTTGCGACGGGCGTGTTCGCTCTCCTCGTCGCAGGCATACTGACCACCAGCGTCAGGGTGGTCGAGCGAGAGAGTGTAGGCTTTCGCCAGCTTGGTGAAACCCTGTTTACTGATTGGGCGGTGCCGTTCGAGGTCGCCTCCCTGGTGCTGCTGGTAGCGTTAATCGGCTCGATCGTGCTCGTGAGGACGACTGGAGACCGAGATTGATCGAGCTGGCGCATCTCCAG
>JAAXHZ010000075.1 GCA_012270625.1 Dehalococcoidia bacterium
GCGCCAGATGATCGCCTCCTCCTCGTCCTTCTGGAAGAAGCCCATCGACATGACCTTCACACCGAACCGCTCCGGCGGGATCATCTTGCGGTCGTCGGTGGCCATTGGGGCCTCGGCAACCTTCATGGCGCGGATGACGTTTGGGCAGTCTATGTCAACGTCCAGTATGCCGACGCTGGCGCCGTCGTTGGCGAGAGTGACGGCCAGGTTAACGGCGACCGTGGTCTTGCCGACCCCGCCCTTGCCGCTATAGACGCCCACCTTGTACCTGATCTGCGAGAGCGTCTCGGAGATCGCGCGCTTCTGCTCGAACTGCCGGCGCATAGCTTCTACTTTGGCCCGGGCCTGCGCCTGCTGTTGGGGATTCATGGGACTCTCCTGTCACGCACTCGAGGTTGCAAAGCTAAGGGGCGACCCCGCCACGCTAATCAAGGCGACTTGGCGTCGGACGCCCCTGTGGTGATCTTGGCTCTGTTTGCCGGGGTCTTTTGTAAAGCGCCTTGGGAGTCGGGCTGTTAGTCCAGCCCGAGAAGTTTCTTGCCCTCATCCGTGATGAGGTCGGGGGTCCACGGGGGATCGAAGGTCAGCTCGACGTTCACGTCTTCGACAGCGTCGAGCTCGGCGATGCGCCACTCGGCCTGCTGCGCGATGTAGGGTCCCATGCCGCAGCCGGCGAAGGTCAGGGTCATCTTGACGTCCACGTTGCCCTGATCGACCTCGACGCCGTAGATCAGCCCCAGGTCAACCACGTTGACGGGGATTTCCGGGTCGTAAACGTCTCTCAGCGCCTCATATACCTCTTCGGCGGTCAGTGTCTGTGTGGTCATTTCGCGCTCTCCTTATGCAACGTCTCTTCGCCTTCTTATGTCCCTGACTCCCCTTCGGTAGATAGTGCCGAAGAGTCGATTCTTACGCAACTCCTCCATGACGGGGCGGGTTGGTCTCTCAGACGACTTCTCCCTTTGGAACCGATGACGTGCTCCGAGTCTAGCGGGGCTGCGAGATGGGGAGGTGTTACTGCGGTCCAACATTAGTCATTCCTGTTTAATATGATTCTACACAATCAGGACTAATGCTGGAACTGCTGTTTTCTTCCCTCGGATTCAAGCATACTGACCGTAGTGTACCATACGGCACACGCTCGCTAGTCAAACGCGGAATGCCCGTCAGGGCAGTCGCATTCCCGGCCCTACTGAGAAATAACGGTGAGCAGATAGTCACTGTGCCACCCGGCCTTTTGCCCTTGTCGGATTCATCGCCTCCTCCTACAGAACTCAGATATGAGTGAATCATATCCGGTTCTGATAATGCGCTTACCCCGCGGATCCGATCATTGGACATTGACACCTGTGTCGACTTTGTTGACTATCACTGAGAGGTCCAGACCATGCCTATGAAGAGTCCACCCCACCCGGGTCTATCGATCCGACATGATTGCCTAGAGCCACTTGGCCTCAGTGTAACGGACGCTGCCGCACATCTTGGAGTCAGTCGCAAGCACCTATCCGATGTGCTGAACGGTCACTCCGGGATTTCCCCGGAAATGGCGGTGCGTCTGGACAAGGCATTCGGCGGGGGCGCGTCGGCGTGGTACCAACTGCAGGCGGCCTACGACCTTGCGCAGGTGATGAAAAGGGCAGACCAGATTGAGGTTCAGCGTGTTGCATAGTACATGGCGCAGGGCACCCACCAAGGGCACTCCTACTGACACACACGATACCGCTACTCGGCGAGGGCCCGCAGCATGAGCTCCTCGGCGCGGGCGCGGCTGCCCGCGACGGTCGCGTAGATCAGGCTTCCCTTGTTCTTGATAATCAGGTGGCTGTCTTCCAGCTCCAGATAGCGCGCATTGGTGTTGTCGAGGCCTATGGTGTCCATTCCGATCTTTCCCGCGATGGAGCGCACCAGGAAGGCGACCGCGACTCCGGCGTATCCGGCGCTACCGACCAGCACTACTCCGGTGTCCAGGCTGTCCAGCAGCTCTACGTCGATCTCTTCGGGGATCCTCTCGGGCAGTTTGCTGTAAATCCCGAACGCGACGTTGCTCACCCGTACCATCCCGAAAGCTGTGTCCAGACCCGGCACCTGAATGCCTGCGCTGTCTGCTATCCCCTGGATCAGGTCGCCGTCGGTCGAAATGAATCCCGCCGCGATTGGCGGATCGTCTTCGGAAGCAGGCAGGTTGGTCAGCATGTTCCACGCCTGCGGGCTTTTCTCTCTGAGCGCCACCAGCTCCGCTGACGCGAGCTGTCTGGAGATCTCTTCGACCCAGAGAGGGTCTCCACGGATGATCTGGACTGTGGTAGAGGCTACCTGAGCGATGGTCAGCGGGTCTTCGACCGGATTGGCTGCAAGCTCGGCGTCGCTGGAGGTGGCGAACGTGGGCAATCCACCGAGCTGTTCGAGCAGGCTTCCTGCGAGCAGAGCGTCGCTGGAGGTGGCGAACGTGAGCAACCCGCCGGACTGTTCGAGCAGGCTTCCTGCGAGCAGGGCGTCGCTGGAGGTGGCGAACGTGAGCAGTCCGCCGAACTGTTCGAGCGAAGCCGCGACCATCGATATGCTCGTGATGGCAACGTCGTCATCTCCATCGAGCGCCAGGAGCTCCTCCTGGTCTGCGCTCAGGAAACGCTGGTGATCTACAGCGACAGCTGCGCCGGGGTTGAAATACAGGTACAGATCGTAGTCTATGTCAGGTACGAGGTCGTCTTGCATACCGGGCGGCAGAGTGCCCCGGCCTTCACTGACCTCGGACGAGCACGCTGTTCCGAATGTCAGCACCAACGTCATTCCCGCGCACGCGGGAATCCACAAAGGCCCCGTACCCCGATGCGAGTTGGCACGCCACTTGGCAATCCACAGGCTCGCGCGCTGGACTCCCGCTTTCGCGGGAGTGACGAGACTGCTTATGATCGCAAGAATTGTTGCGTGTATGCGCAAAGCCTGTCTCCGAGGCATGTCCGAAATCAGTGTTCCGCTACTTAGGAGCTATCTCAATCACCCTCACCCCAGCCCTCTCCCTGAGGGAG
>JAAXHZ010000076.1 GCA_012270625.1 Dehalococcoidia bacterium
TAGTCACACATGTCGATCCGGCGAGGATTGATGATGATGAGCTTCGCGCCGCGTTCGACCACCGCGCGCCGCATTCTGGATGCTGCGACAGGATGGTTGGAGTTAGCGTCAGAGCCTATGATTACCAGGCAGCCCGCCTCTTCGTAGTCTATGTAAGAGTTGGAGGTCGCGCCGCTTCCGAGGGAGGTCAGCATGGCCTCGACCGATGGCGAGTGGCATAGTCTTGTGCAGTGGTCTATGTGGTTGCTTCCCATCACGAGTCTGGCGAACTTCTGCTGAATGTAGCCGTCTTCGTTCGTAGCTTTCGCTGAGGCAAGCGTGCCGAAAGCGTCGCCCCGGTACTCAGACAGCCTCTCGGCAACGTAGTCAAGAGCCTCTTCCCAATCGACCTCGACGAACTCTCCATCCTTCCGAACGAGAGGTCTCTTGATCCGATCAGGATGATTCACGAACGAGAACCCGAATCTGCCTTTAACGCACAGCATGCCCAATGAGGACTGATTGTCAGGGTCGTCCAGGATCTCAATGATATGGTCGTTCGCGTCCACATTGGCCTGAATACCACATCCGACCCCACAGTACGGACAGGTAGTCGCCACAGTGCGGGCGGTCTCAGGAGGATCGTTCTTGACACGGATGGCTCCGGTTGGACACGATGCCAAGCATGAGCCACACGTAGTGCACACGGATTCCACTAGGGGTCGATCCATGAAGGTCCCGATCCTAGCTTCTGTTCCGCTTCCAAGAATGTCTATGGCTCCGATGAACTGATGGCCGTCCTGGCACGCTTGAGCGCAGCGACCACACATGATGCACGAGTCCATCGCGATGTCGAACACCGGATTAGATACATCGACCGGCTGACGCGACCTGCCTTCCCATCTTGAAACGTCTATGCCATGGTGCTTCGCGGCGATAGACATCTCGCGGTAGTTTCCGTTGGAGTTGTCACCCGCATCCGGGAACATAGACATCGTAAGCTCGAGAACGCCGCGTCGCAGGTCTCTTGCTCTGTCGGTCTCCGTCTCGACGGACATTCCATCCGCTGCTGGCACCGAACACGATGCCGGGAAGCCCCTCATCCCGTCTATGCTCACAAGGCACGTTCTGCACGCGCCGATCGGCTTCATGTCGGGATCCTTGCACAGTTGGGAAATATACGTACCCGACTGGTTGATGGCGTCCAAGACGGATGAGCCGTCGCTCACGGTAATCTGCTTGCCGTTGATTGAGAGTGTGACGCTCATCTGCCAGCTCCTTGACGCCCAGCGATCTTATCCCCGAAGAAGTGCAGACCGCTGAGTATGGGATTGCCTGCTGCCTGGCCGAGTCCACACAACGAGGTCTCGTTTACGAGTCGTGCCAGATTCTCCAGCTCTGCCGGCGAGGCTCTGTTTTCAACTACCTCATCCAGGAGCTCGACCATCCTGGGTGTCCCTTCTCGACAGGGTGTGCACTTGCCGCATGACTCGTTGGCATTGTACTGCGCCAGATTTCGGACTACCTCGACAACGTTCATCGAGTCGTCGACTGCTATTACACCCCCGGCGCCAAGCATGACACCTGATTCATGCAGGAAGCCAGGCTTGATTGGAGTGTCCAACATGGATGGTGGGAAGACGCCGCTGGAGGGTCCACCGACGCCTATGGCGGTGAGATCCCTGCCTCCTCGGACGCCGCCACCCACATCAAAGATAATGTCGCGCAGGGTGGTGCCGATGGGGATCTCGACTAATCCAGGACGATTTACGGCTCCGCTCAGACTGATTATCTTCGTACCCGTGTCCTCACCGTCTCCGATCGTCGTGAATTCGTCTGCGCCCCGATTTAGAATTTCCGGAATACTCGCGAGAGTTTCGGCGTTGTTGATTACGGTAGGCAGACCCCATAGCCCTGACTCAACCGGGTAGGGCGGGCGAAGCCGAGGTTCTCTGCGATAGCCCTCAATAGTGTTGAGCAGTGTCGTCTCGTCTCCGCAGACATATCCCCCCGCGCCGCGGCGGATCTCGACTCGAACATCGAAACCCGATCCGAGCACGTCTTCACCGATAAGACCGAGCTCCATTGCCTGTTCAATTGCTAGGGCCATGCGGCGATTCGACAGGTTGGCTTCGGCGTTGATGTAGAAGATGACCTCGTCGGCATCTACCGCGTAGGCCGCGATCAGCGCGCCTTCGATAATGCGGTGGGGAACACCCTCCATAAGATGGCGGTCCTTGAACAGCCCGGGTTCGCCCTCCTCGCAGTTGACGATGACGTATCGTTGATCGGACCTGGTTCGTCTCGCGGCTTCCCACTTCATCCCTGCGGGGAAGTATGCCCCCCCTCGGCCCCTTATCCTGGACGCCTTGATCTCTTCTATTAAGGACTCTGGACTGGTCTGAAGGGCATGAGACCATGCCGAATACCCGCCTGCCGCGAGATAGTGATCTATCGACTCGGCGTCGAGGATACCGCACCCCTCTAGGGATACACGGCACTGGGAGGATAGGAATTCAGCAACCGCTGCCGCTCCGTCCGAGCTTTCTCCCGCCGTATCTGTGAGATCGAGATCGTCGGCTGACAGTCCTGAGAAGTAGGTGCAGTGATCGGCTGGGGTCACAATCTCCACAGATGGGGCCGCGAAGCAGGCGCCATCGCACCCGGCAACGATCAAGACTGAGTCTTCGCCTACCTGTTTTCGGAGAACTTCGACGACTCGGTCGGCCCCGGCTGCCAGACTGCAATGAGCGACATGCGCTATGACCCGAGTCCTGCCACCCACTCGCCCTTCGAATCGCTCTGTCGCAGAGGCAACGAGTGCTTCCATCTTTGATTGGACTTCAGCGTTACCCACTGGTTGCTCCCCGAACTATCCGTACAGCGGACTCATTATCGAGCCGACCGTGCCACTCGCCATCGACTTCGATGGCAGGCGCCATCGCGCACAGAAAACCACATGGAACCTGTTCAAGTGTCAGACCGTGATCTTCTGAAGTTGCTCCTGACGCAACGTCGAACTCTGACTCCAGCTCGGCCAGGATTTGCAGGGACCCGGCTGACACGCAGCTCAGAGCCGTGCATACTCGCACTATCGTGGCGCCGGCCTCTTCCAGACGCAGCTCCGTGTACGATGTGGCAGCACCGTACACCTCAGAAGACGGGATTCCCAAGTGCCATCCCACGACTTCCATTGCCCAGTCCGGCAGATGACCAAACTCGTGGTGGAGATAGTGCAGGGCAGGGAGGAGCTGGCCGTGATTTCTTGGAAACCGCTCTCGCAGCTCACGTCGCAGCGCATTTCGGTCTGTTGGCAATATAGACACCCCAGGCACGATCCAGAGTCGAGCATCGAGATTCTATCAGACGGGCTCTGTCGTATGTATAACCGATGACAGATCTGTGGTGGCTGACGCTGATGTGCCCACCAGTGATGGCAGGTCGAGGAGGTCGAGCTCATAGAGTTTGTCATTCGGAATGGTCCCATCCAGATTCCATCCCCGTGCCTGATAGTAAGCCGACACCATCATCTGGAGATTGTCATTCGACAGTCCCACTCCGGCAGCAGCGCCGTCGGGTAGCGGCTCGGTCAGGACTCTCCCTGGCAGCGTGTCATCCGCGCGCGTCCAACCCTCCCGAATGTTGAAGAGCTTCTTGAGGTTGTTGATTCGTTCACCAGTCCTCTTGAGCTCGTCCGGTTGTACGTCCCAGCCTGTGATCAGGTTGAGCGACTTCGCTGATTCGTCCCAGAAGTCGTCAAACGCCTTACGGAGGAACTTGCACCAGATTAGCGAGTCCAGTACCGCGGAGAAGTCTTCACCATCGGCGGTGATTTTGCCCCGCTGGGTATCGGCTTCCATCCTGTTGACGACATTGGAGAAGTCCACCTCGTATGCAGACGACCTGTTGTGGCAGGCGCCGCGTGTGCTCACCGCCAGGGCTAGAGCCATCGTCTGTAGACTCCTGGGCTCATAACCAGGCATCTCAAGACCCTTGACGTGCATCGCCCAATCCTGTGAGCCGTGCCCCACGATCTCAGCTGCGATCCTAGACCCCTCCGACAGGAGACGGCCGAGATTACCAGATCGCGCAGCAATGGCTTCAAGACAAGACAGCAGGACGTCGGCGTTCCCGAACCTCAGATCGAGACCATCTGTGTCGCTTATGGTCAATATGCCGCGCTCAAAGCACTCCATTGCCCAAGCGATCGTACCGCCTGCGCTGATCGTGTCCATGCCGACGGCATCGCAGTAGTGGGACGCG
The DNA here is from genome assembly GCA_012270625.1 of Dehalococcoidia bacterium. Next base: position 4,243 of record JAAXHZ010000076.1, read on the forward strand.
CGGATGACCGTCTCGCGATCACCGACGCCGACCAGTGGACCGAGAGCGAAAGCGCTCTCATATTCCATGCGGCCGGTCGATCTGTCAGCCCCGTCTCCAACTGTCAAGATCTTCTCGCACCCTATGGTGCAGTTAGCGCAGTGAGCATTCTTGACGAAGTGGCCGCTGTACATGGCCTCACCGCTCACTTCGTCCGTCATGTCGAACGTGGACTGTTGGAAGTTACGGGTTGGCAAGGTGCCGAGCCTGTCGAATACGGCCAGATTTGCCATTGTGCCAGTAGTGCGGTACTTTTCGGTAGCCGGCCCCAGGCTCCGGGCCGACAGGTCGCGCCCCACTTCGTTGAGCCGACCGGCATCGAATACGTGGGCGGGACTGTGGCCTCTAACTGCGATGGCCTTGAGGTTTTTCGATCCCATGACTGCACCGGTGCCAGTACGGCCAGCCTGTCTCCCGCCGTCGTTTGAGATGCTCGCGTATCGTACGCCGTTCTCGCCCGCAGGGCCGATGCAGGCAACTCTGAACCGGCGGCCCAACCTGTTCCTGATCTCTTGCTCAGTGTCGATGGCAGTCATACCAGTCAGGTAGGAGGCGTCTTCAAAGCGCACGTTATCGTCTTCCAAGACCAGCAGGGTGGATCGGTGGCTCCTGCCGCTGATTACGAGCGCATCTACTCCGGTTCTCTTTAGCTCCACCGCGAGAAAGCTGGAGCTGAGGGAGTCGCCAATCATCCCCGTCAAGGGCGACTTGGCCGCCACAGCGAACTTGCTGGACGTGGTCAATCTGCTGCCAACGAGGGGACTGCAAGCGAAGATCAGCGGGTTCTCAGGACCCAAGGGGTCCGCTCCAGGAGGGCAGTGTGTGTATAGAAGGTAGCTAGCCAGACCCGTGCCGCCGATGAACCGCCTCAGCACATTGTAGTCCAGCGGCTCACGGCGCGCGGTGCGACTCGTAAGATCCACTATGAGGACAAAGCCGTGGTAGCCATACAAGGGCTATCCTCCCGCCTGGCTGGAGAACACGAAAATACGATCCCCATTGTTGATTCTGATGGCCGAATTGCCAAGGAATGAAAGACCGTTTATGTTCGCTGTATAGCTCGTCATCAGATTTCGTCCGGCCTCGTCGATGGCTGTCCCTCTCAGAGACGGGACGGCGGAACACAGTGCGGTCGCGAAGTCTGTAGCATCCGACTCAAGAGGCAGCTCGATATCGATATGTTTCACACCACACACCAAGCGAGCGTGGCCAAATAACTCCACAGTCACCGACACGGTCTCTGAGCCGGCTACTTTCACTGGATCGGCATCCTCCCCGCTAATTCCATTGCGGTGTCGAGGTCCTGCTGCGTGTTGATGTTGAAGAAGCTGAGTAGGTCGGGATCGAAGCTGCGTATCTGCCCCTCGGGTACGAGGCGCACTCGCACTTCTCCAAAGAAGGATGAGATCTTCAAGTCATCAGCGATGATTCGCTCTCGGATCGGTCCTATGCAGACTCGGGAATAGAGCGCGTGAGTTGGCTCCGGTCTGCCATCCACTACCGGCACAATGGCGTCGTATCCATCTCTGAGGGAGAGAAGGTGCCGGTACAGCTGAGTATTAAGGAAAGGCATATCGCACGCGCAGAAAGCCGACCACTCAGTCTGAGCCGTGACCAAGCCGGTCAGGATGCCGCCAAGCGAGCCTTTGCCCGGATATCGGTCAACCGCAGCCGTCACGTCGTCTGGCAGGTCGAGCTCGGTCGCGCGCTCAGGATCGTTAACAACTACGATGAGTGACTCTCCAATCTGTCTCATCCTGGCTATTACACGCCGGATCAGTGGCTCACCCTCGAATGGCTCGAGCGCTTTGTTTCGTCCGAGCCGTCGGCTCATACCGCCGGCAAGGATCACGGCCGTCGCGCTATTATCGTTTTCCCCACGTAAGTTCATGAACTCAGAGTATCAGACGCTAGGGCTGACTGCCACCGATTGTCGTTTTGACGCTTCCCATGAGCGCGGTGTCGTATCCTCCCAGGGCTTCCACTTCGACATGGAACGCAGAAGAGCGGATCAGCTCGAGCATTGGCGCCAATAGGTCACTTTCGTAGAACTCAGATGGAATGACCAGGTCGTACTCTTCACTGAACATGGGGATAAAGTCCAGCTCCATAGCTCGTGCAGCGGGGAGAATACCTAGACCAGCATCGGCCTTGTCCCCGCTCACTGCCGCTGCCACAGCGAGATGTGTGTACTCCTCACGGTCGTACCCCCTCACTTCGGCAGAGTCGATTCCAGCCTGGCGGAGTTCATAGTCGAGCAGCACACGGGTCCCAGATCCTCGCTGGCGATTGACGAACCTGACGTCTGGTCTCGTAAGATCCGCGAGGGAAGAAATACCCAATTGGTTCCCCGGCTTCACCATCAGACCCTGGGTTCTCGCAGCAAGGTGGACGAGCTCTACTTCCCTGTTGGGTATGTATCTCTTGATGAACGATACGTTGTACTCGCCCGACTCTTCGTCCATCAGGTGCGTCCCAGCGATATGGGCCTCGCCTCTGCGAATCGCCAACAGTCCCCCCATGCTGCCCACGTTGGCAGACGCCAGCCCGGGGCCTCCAGCTATCCGGCTGAGGCGGCTTGCTATCAGGTCCAGTACCATGTCGTGACTTCCGATTGCGACGATGGTCCTGCGCACCTCCTCGATCGGTTTGAGTAGCTGGACTTCCACCTCTGAGCCTGCCTCCAGACCCTCGATAGTCCTGGGAATGAGTGTCAGACCATCCGCCCTGACGAGAGAGCTGATTACACCTGCTCCACGCTGTACCGGCGTGGCTACCAGCCTATCGCCAACCTGCCCGAGGCGTACCCTGAGGAACTCGTCCTCTCCCATAGGTGACTGCACTCTGCGGGTGACTGTTGCCTTGGCAGCGGGTCTGGGTGTGATGGTGCGCCCGAGCATCGCTTCCACGATCGGCTGTACGAACAGCTCGCAGGCGATCGCGGCGGACACCGGGTATCCTGGTATGCCAATGACCGCTTTGTCCTCTACGACACCCAAGACGATCGGGTGTCCGGGCCGGATCGCTACGCCATGAACCACCAGAGAGCCGAGCTCTTCTACGAGGCCGGCGGTGTAGTCCTCAGCTCCGGCCGAAGAGCCGGCGTTGACCAGCACGATGTCGAACTGTTCGACCGCTTTGGAGATCGCACGCCGCAACATGTCAGGATCGTCTGAAACAGGAGTAAATCTTGTCGGTTCGGCGCCCCATTCTTGGAGCATTCCTCCCAGCACCAGTGAATTGAATTCCACAATGTCGCCAGGTCTAGGATCGGCGTCGATGTCCACTAGCTCAGTTCCGGTTGGGATAATCGCGACAGTGGGTCTGCGCCTGACGGTGACATTGGTCACACCCGCTGCGGCGCACGCTCCAAGGTCGGCTGGACGCAGCTTGTGATTTTCTGGGAGCAAAAGTTCAGAGGCTACGATGTCTTCGCCGATTGGTCTCACATGATTGTAAGGAGGTACAGAAGCGTCGATTTGAATGGTCGTCTCGTCGATCTCATGGACGACCTCGACCATAATCACTGCATCGAACCCTTCTGGAACGGGATCGCCAGTATCTACCCATCTTGCCTGGTCGTGTAGAGTGAGCTGCACGGGAGCGGTCTCGGTCGCGCCCACCGTATCGCGTGATCTAACAGCCACACCGTCCATAGCCGCTGAGTCGTAATGGGGCGCAGACCTAATTGCCCAGACGGGGGCCGCAGTTATCCTGCTGAGTGATTCTTGGATGGGTACTGTTTCGGCTTTGGTGTATCGAAGAGCCCCCGCTGCGGACAGCGCCTCGCCATATCTTGATTTCGCCTCGTCTAGAGGCACGTCCTGGAGGTAGTAGCGCCTGCCATGCCGACCGCGACTATGGGTCATGCTCTATGGATCCTGACATCGACAGTATCACCTGCGTATATCCCACCAGAATCCATCGGGACTTTGATGATTCCGTCAGATCTAATCAGCGTATAGATCAGATTCGACTTTCCGAACACAGGCGTTGCGGTGTAACTGCCGCGAGGGCTTGAAAGCGTGACTGGTACATAATCTTCGCGACCAGATTCGGAAGGCACATCCTGAGTGAGGACTGCCGAAATCACCGGGGTTATCGGATCGCCAGTCTCGCCGGACAGCACTCGGATTGTGGGGGCAACCAGCAGGTCGAAGACCACAAGGGCCGACACAGGATTGCCGGGTAGCCCAAACAGAGGTTTGCCGTGTGCCGCCCCGACGACCGTCGGCTTGCCAGGCTTGATCGAGATTCCGTGTAGGAGCACTCCCGGCTTACCAAGCTGGTTGAGTACCTCCGCAGTCATATCGCGGGTGCTCAAAGAGCTGCCGGCGGAGAACACCAGCAAATCGGCCGACTCTATCCCTGCACGGGCGGCCTCCAGCTGCGGCATGTATTCATCGCGGACTATGCCCATGGAAATATGGTCTGCCCCGCATTGAGCAGCCCGGACCGCAATTGTGTAGGTATTGATGTCCCTAATCTTTCCCTTTGGCGGACGAACCGAAGGACTGGTGAGCTCGTCGCCGGTAGAGACTATCGCGACAATCGGCTTGCGATAGACTGGCAGCTTTACAATGCCAAGGGCTAGGAGTCCACCGATGTCTTGGGGACGAATACGGTGTCCGGCTTGTAGTAGGACTTCTCCTGTGCGGACGTCCTCTCCTACTTGGATGACATTCTCCCCAGGCGCCACGGGTCTCAGTACCTCTATAGAGACATCGTCAGCAGGCTGGGTTCGCTCGATCATAACAACCGCATCAGCCCCGTCCGCCAGTATCCCGCCGGTATAGGCGACCGCCGCTTCTCCGGACCCTATCCCAGCGTTAGAGGACTTTCCAGTGGGGATGTCGGCGACTATCTCGAACAGCGCAGGCAGACTTTCGGAGGCCCCGTAGGTATCACTCGCTCGCACAGAGAAGCCGTCCATGGATGACCTCGGGAACGCGGGCAGATCCTCCGGAGAGCGGATGTCCTGCGCTATCACACGTCCAAGTGATTGCTCGGTCTCAAGAGTCTCTATATCAGGAATGGGAACAAGGTGAGGCAGCAGATCGTCGAGCGCCTGCTTGGGAGACCGTACATTGAAGAACTCAGGCACGGCTCAGTCTCACTCCACCCGCTGGTATGGCTTCCCTACACCTCGATAAGCCCAGCTGTCGAACCCGGTTCAGGGATCGGTTGCCGGACTGGACGGATCGCATCCCAAACTTTGGTATGAAATCCTATCAGGCTACAACCCAATAATCGCCCCTTTGTCGTCCACGTCGAGCTGACGAGGAGACCCCGGCAGGCCCGGCATCGTGACGATGTTCCCGGCGATCGGGTAGATGAATCCGGCGCCAACAGAGGCCCTGACGTCTGATACCTGGAACGTGTATCCGGACGGACACCCTTTCAGCGCTGCCCGGTGCGATATTGACAAGTGGGTCTTCGCCATGCACACGGGTAGGTTGCCCCATCCCCTGTTTTCGAACTGTCGGAGCTGCCGGCCTGCGGCCAACACGTACGTCACCCGCTCGGCGTTGTAAACACGCTGCGCCAGTGCAAACACCTTGTCCCGGAGCGATGCGTCGATCGGATAGGCGTAGTCTATCTCTGGGTGGTCGTCGGCGCTGGCTGCCTCGATCACTGCCTCCGCAAGGTCGATCCCGCCAGCGCCACCATCCGAGAAGACCTTGCTTTCTACCGCCGCGAACGCGCCGGCCTCTTCAGCGCCTCGCTTCATGATGGCGGTCTCCTCGGGCGTATCGGTAGGGAAGTGATTGAGCGCGACTACTACGGGCAGGTTGAAAGACCGAATCATTCCGATCAGATGCGTCAGATTCGCCATACCCTTCTCAACGGCTTCGGTGTTGGGCGCTTCCAGCTCGCGCCTTCTCACACCGCCGTGATATTTGACAGCGCGGACCGACGCCACTATCACGGCAGCGTGTGGCTCAAGACCATTGAACCTTGCCTTGATGTGCATGAACTTCTCGAAGCCCAGGTCCGCGCCGAATCCAGCTTCTGATAGAACGTAGTCCGCGTATCCAAGCGCGAGTCTGTCCCCAACCACGGACGAGCAGCCGTGCGCGATGTTCCCGAACGGCCCCGCGTGAACGACGACAGGCTGTCCCTCGGTCGTCTGAACGATGTTGGGCTGGATCGCGTATCTGAGCAGAGACATCATTGAACCGACGGCTTCGACATCGTCCGCGGTCACAGGATCGCCCTGATTCGTGTATCCGACAACGACGCGGCTGATTCGCTCTCGAAGGTCGGCCAGGTCGCGTGACAGCGCCAGGATTGCCATGATCTCTGAAGCGGTCACTATGTCAAAGCCGCTCTCACGCACGGGGGCGTTGTTAGGCCCGCCGATGCCGGTCATGATGGTCCGGAGAGCGCGGTCCTCTACGTCGGTTACGCGCCTCCAGGTAATTCCCTCTGGTCTGAAGCCGTCGATCTGACCCCGCTGTGCAGCGTTGTCGGTTAATGCCGACAAAAGGTTGTGAGCAGAGCCGACGGCGTGCGCATCCCCAGTGAAGTGAATGTTGACTTCGTCTTCCGGCTCGATCAGGCTCTTCCCTCCACCTGTGCCGCCGCCCTTGATGCCGAAGATCGGACCGAGAGAAGGTTCCCTAAGAGTTGCTACAACGTTCTTGCCTAGACGGCCCATCGCTTGAGTAAGTCCGACCGTCGTCGTGGTCTTGCCTTCGCCAGCCGGTGTGGGGGTAATTCCGGTGACGACGACCATCTTCCCGCGTCGTCCGTCGTCCCGTATTGCGTCCAAAGGTATCTTCGCCTTGTAGTGCCCGTAAGGGATTATCGAGTCGCGGGCCAATCCAAGCTCCTCCGCGACTTCTATAATGGGACGCATGAAGTTACCTCCGGTGTAACTTGGTGCAGTGAGGCGAACGAATAGTCAGCTTACCAGGGTCTCTCGGTATCCAGATTCGCCAGTGCGCTGGCCTATGGATTCCCGCCTTAGCGAGAGTGACATATAGTGACAGGCTCCTTCAGTTTGCAATGGCCGAAAGACCCTGCCAGCTTGCGGAACGCTTGCTAGAACGTCTGTCGAATTGTAGCATACGAACCTACCCAGTCAACTTTGTGGGTGTTTCCAACCAGTAGCCTAGAACGATCGATATGAGGGGAGTCGTATTCATCGGCGACCGCAGGGTCGAACTTTTAGAGATCTGCCGGAACCTGAGCTGGGACCGGGGGAAGTCTTGCTGAAGATTATGGCTTCCGGTCTATGCGGGAGCGATCTCAGCAGGTATAGATCACCGGCGTCCGGGTTGGCTCCACCGCTGCATGTGGCTGGACAGGTAAACCTGTGTTCGTTTGGGAGTAATGCACGTTTAAGTAAACAAGGCGGTATAATGTAGTGGCCAAGCCATGTGCAAGGAGGACAGCATGAAGGAACGTGGCGACACTATCATCGGAGAAGCGGCAATCAAGTTCGGTATCGAGTACAGAGACCTTCTGCACGATCAGGGCGTCTGCATCCACGTTCTGGGGGATGTCAGCGACGATGATGAGCACGAGCTGCTGAGGTTCGACTGCTTCGATCACGAGCCCCACTATCACTACGGGCCGCAGAAGCGCAATCAGCGCCTTATGCTCGACAAGACTACCGAAGGCGACTCACTGGACTGGACTCTCCAGCAGATTCGGGACCGGCTGCCCGAGATGATCGAGAGGGCAGGGTACCCCGAGCTCGCAGAGGCCGCGGGAGAGATCGACCTCAGCTCGGCCATCGCCGATTTGGAGTCCCAGTCCCGAGATCTCGCCGTGGCGGGACGCCGGACGGTGATGCACGATCGGGGCGACGTAATCCTGGAGGCCGGCCCCGTGCGATTCGGCGTCGAATTCCGTGAGCTTGCAAATGACCGTGGCGTAGCGATTCACGTCCTTGGAGACGTGTCGGGCGACGAGCACGAGCTCCTGACGTTTGACTGCTTTGAGCGGGCGCCTCACTATCACTATGGTCCGAGGGCCAAGAACCAGCGCTTGTACCTGGACACTACGACGGTACCCGACCCACTTGGGTGGGCCCTCGATCTCTTCAAGGGCGGTAAGCTCGGTTCAATGCTCGACAGGGCGGGATACGCAGATCACGCTGCGCGACTGAACCCTTCACTGGTGCATGGAGCCGTTGCCGAGCTAGAGACGGTCTCACGAGAGATGGAAGCCGCGAACGCGCAGTAGCGCACGCTTTCCATACAACCAAAGTAGGCACATCGCGTTGTCGGTTGAATCACCGGCAACGCGGTCGCCTCTCGTGTGCTCTTACTCGGCCCAGGTATTGTCAGAATCTGGCTAGTGAGCGCTGCGAGGAGACTCCGACGACACCACGGCCTGGGAGCAGAGAGGTCATGAGAGTTCGTCTTGGTGCTGACAAGGCGGCGTGGCACTGATGTGCGTCACGACTACTGGAATGCTCTCAGTCGCTTCTGGGTCAGCAGTACAATCGCTGCGACGGCCAGTAGAAGCCCACCCAAAATGGAGATGGCAGTCGGGCCGCCGAAGTAGTCCACGGCCAGGCCCGCAGGCAGCATCCCGAGGGGCATCAGTCCAAAGTTCATCATGAATACGCTCATGACACGTCCTCGGTACTGATCCTCGACGACTTCCATAATCAGCCCCATATTGATCGTTCTACGACCGGAGTCACCGAGACCAACCAGAAGCATGATAGCCGCTGCAGCATAGTAGTATGGGAACGCGGCGATCAGGAGAAGTGCGACCCCTGACGCGAATGCTCCAACGATCAGCAGCATTCCGCGACGCCAATTTCCTAGAGCTGCGATCACAAGCGAACCCGCCAGCGAGCCTCCTCCCATAATCGCTACTAGCAGTCCCATGGAGTCTGGACCTCTGCCGTATATGTCCACGACGAATACCGGCAGCAGCATTCGGAAAGGTGAGGCAAACAGGGTCGTAGCCAGCCCCATTACCAGCAGCACCAACACCATCTGGTTACCCTTGATGTAGCTGAGCCCGGCGACGATGTCGCTCAGCATGGCCCGTTTGCGAGAGGATGTTGACCCGTTAGTCTGTCTGATCAAGGTGGTCATGAAGACCGCCAAGATGCTGAGTCCGGTGATCACAAAGTACACGTTGGCCGGTCCCGCGAAAGCGTATAGGCTGCCGGCTATTGCTGGGGCCAGCAGCGTCATGGCGCTCATACCCGCGGCGTTCAGCGCCATGGCGTTACCAATCTTCTCGGGGGCAACTACTTGTGGAATGATCGCCTGACGAGCTGGCATCATGAATGACCAGATGGCCCCCTGAATCAGGGAGGCCGCAAAAAGATGGTACCACCGGACTAATTCCGTGAAGATGGCAATACCGACGACGAGCGCCAGCAGGCCAACGATTATCTGGCCAATCTGAATCAGTCGCTTGCGGTCGAATCTGTCGGCAATTGCCCCACCAAATAACGCCAACACGAGCATGGGAACTGCTGATCCGGCGCTGACGATCCCCAGAAGTGACGCTGACCCGGTGAGGTCGTACACCAGGTATCCACGCGCCAGCATCTGCATCTGCATACCGCCCATCATCGCTATCATCCCGAGCCACAGCACAAGGTAGTCGCGGCTCTTCAGCGATGAGAACGTGTTGCGCCATCCCCTCTGAGGCTGCACTTCCGTGCGAGGGGGGAGCTGAGAACGTGGGCCTACAGGGGGTGGTATTTCCCGGTTGCGGACCAGCCCATTGACGTTGACCGGGTTTCTGGAAGAGTCGGATTCTTGAGGATCGCCCGCTAACGCGGGTGATAAGACGCCCTCGTCTTCAGAGGGCTTGCGTGAATCGGATTCCATGAAATCAGTCTATCGGGAACTTGATCTGCGGTTCAAGGGCGGGAGGGGAAGTGGGCCCGGACCACGAGCCGCGCTCGCCCGTGAAACACGGGAGGCGCTCGCAGGTGTTCAGACCGGGCCCTCCTTGGCTTCTGCTGAGGAGAATCAGCACTCAGATGATAACATATCCGGGCACGTGGTCTTCGCATCTGTGAACCGCCAGAAAAGACCAACCCATGACATATACAGGGAGATCACTGGAGGCGCTCTAATGGCCAATTCCTTCGGGCACAGCTTTAGAATCACGACTTGGGGCGAGTCGCACGGACAGGCTGTGGGTGTTACGGTTGATGGCTGCCCGCCGCGCTTTCCAATCGATGAGACTGACATCCAGAAGGAGTTGAATCGAAGGCGGCCCGGTCAAAGCGTAATCTCGACCCAGCGCAGGGAGGGGGACCAGGCTGAGATCGTGTCAGGAATCTTCGAAGGTCTGACTCTAGGCACACCTATCCAGATAATCGTATGGAATAGGGACGCCAGGAGCCGCGACTACGAGGAGATGCGCGTGAAGTATCGCCCGTCTCATGCAGACTACTCCTATCAAGCCAAGTACGGCATCAGGAATTGGATGGGAGGAGGCAGAGCGAGCGCAAGGGAGACGATCGGGCGCGTCGCGGGGGGAGCGATCGCAAGAAAATACTTGGCCCAGGAGTTCGGGATAGAGATCGTAGCCTACGTCAAGCGGGTATGGCGTCTGGAGGCCGAGGTAGATCCGGACTACGTCACGGCGGAAGAGGTTGAGTCGAATATTGCGCGATGTCCGGATGGAGATATGGCTGTCCGCATGATCGAGCGAATCCAGGAGGCTCGCAAGGACGGTGACTCTCTGGGAGGAGTGGTCGAGTGCGTCGCCCGCAACGTGCCTCCCGGCTTGGGAGAGCCGGTATTCGACAAGCTAGAGGCCGATCTCGCTCGGTCTATACTTTCGCTTCCCGCGTGCAAGGGATTCGAGATCGGCTCAGGATTCGCCGGAACATACCTTACGGGATCGCAGCATAACGATCCGTTTTACAACGAGGGCGGCAGGATTCGCACGCGCACCAACAATTCAGGCGGCATCCAGGGCGGCATCTCCAACGGGGAAAACATCGTGATGAGGGCTGGGTTCAAGCCGACTGCCACGATAATGCGGGAGCAGGAGACCGTGGATGTCTATGGAAACGAAACGACGCTCATGGGCAGGGGACGGCACGACCCCTGCGTGCTCCCACGTGCCGTCCCGATTGTCGAATCGATGATGGCTCTCGTGCTGGCAGACCATACCCTCAGGCAGAGAGGTCAGGTTGGAGGCTAAACGACCGGCGATGTCCCGCCATCTATGTTGACAGCTATTCCAGTCAGGTAGCTGGCGCGTTCAGACGCCAAGAAGGCGATTACATCCCCGGCCTCTTCGCCTTCACCTACACGGCCCAGGGGAACTCGTTCGCCCATGTCTGCGTAGAACTGGTCCAGCGTCAAGTCGGGATTGCTCTCCTGCATCGCCCTGAACCGAGTCTCGTGCTGGCCGCTCTTTATCAGGCCGATGCAGACCGTGTTGACAAGTATATTGTCAGCCGCGAACTCCTTGGACATGGCCTTTGTGAGTGCGACTCCAGCCGCCCTGCTTACAGACGTGGGAACCGAAGCTGCGCCGGGCGCCTTCGCGCCCAAGTTGGTCACGTTGATGATGCGTCCGCCGCCCTGCTCCCGCATAATCGGTACTGCTGTCCTCGATGTCCTGATCGCGCCATACAGCTTCAGGTCCAGATCGTGCTGCCATGCCTCATCGGTAACGCCGAGGAACGGCCCGCCAGCGGACGTACCGGCGTTGTTGACCAGAATGTCGATGCGTCCAAACTCGTCCATGGTCTGGTCGATCAGCGCCTGAACCTGGTCAGGTTCCATGACGTCGGTCGGAATCGCCAGAACGCGATGCTCCGATCCGGCTTGAATCTCCGCGGCTGCCGCTTCGAGCACATCGACCCTGCGGGCGGCAATGACGACGTCGGCGCCCTCGGCCGCCATGCTCGCGGCTGCCGCCTTGCCGATTCCTTCGCTTCCGCCCGTGACTATTGCCACCTTTCCATGCAGACCTAGATCCATCAGATTCCTCCTAGTTTAACTTCTGGGTTTGAGTCTTGATTCACGGATTCGGTGTCGTCACGCGCGCTAACGGCCTGAGTCTTCCAGCCTATAAGCTTCGTCGAGCAGATCGGTGACGTATTTTACGTCTGCGGACAGTCCCCGGTCGTCTATGCCGTACTGAAGCTGCAAGAGGCAGCCGGGATTTGCGGTTGCGAGCACGTCCGCGTTGGTAGTCTCAAAATCGTCCATCTTCGAGTCAAGCACTCGGAGCGAGAACTCGCGCTCGGTTATCGTGTACGTCCCGCCGGCGCCACAACAGCGACCCGCGCCCGGAAGCTCGACGAACTCGACACCTGGAATCGAATTCAGTATCTGTCGCGGAGCCGACGTGATTCTTTGAGCGTTGCCAAGGTGACATGAGTCTTGATACGTAACCCTGAAGTCCAGCTCAGCGGTCGGTGGTTTGAACGGCAGATCCACCAGAAATTCGTGAACGTCTTTGACCGTTGCGACGAACTCCTCGGCCTTCTCCGCGTAGTTAGTGTCGTTCCTTAGCAGATGGTCGTACTCTTTCATCCGTGACCCGCAACCAGCGGATGCCACTACAACCGCATCTACTTCCGCCTCCATGAAGACGTCTATATTGCGACGAGCCATAGACCTGGTGGTCTCGAGATCACCGACGTGGGAGTGGATCGCGCCGCAGCAGACCTGCCCTTCAGGGACAACAACCTCGCAGCCGTTTCTGTTGAGAACCCGGACCACTGCTTCCATCTCAGGACCGCTGAACAGCGGCATTACGCATCCAGACAGCAGCGCCACCCTGGATCTGACCCTTCCCTGGGGCGCTGTCGTCTGACCCTTGGCCTTGAAGAACCTGTCAGATGCCGCCGGCATAGATCGCTCCAAATCGGCCAGAGAGTGTGACACGAGCCTGAGAAGCCCCAACTTTCTGAGAAGTGACTGAACTCCTGATCTCTGATAGATGCGCGCGAGGCCAACTGTGAACTCGAGTACTCTCTGCTTCGGAATGATCTGGTTGAGCGCGAGTCTGGTGACGAGTCTTGGGATGAGACCGACTTCCCGCTTTCGCTCCACCTGCGCCATCGTAGCTTCGATCAGGCTGCCATATGGGACGCCGGAAGGACAGACCACTTCGCAGGCCCGGCATTGAATGCACAGGTCCCAGTGGCGCACTACAGAATCAGTCATGCCGATTCTGCCCTCGTTCACAGCCTTCATGAGTGCGATTCTGCCGCGAGGGGACTCGGTTTCAAGACCTGTTTCGAGGTAAGTGGGACATGCCTGCAAGCAGAATCCACAGTGAACACACTTGTAGAGATCCGTCTCTTCGGGAGCGTCGGGCCCAGAAAATAGCGATGAAGGATCGACCACTGGCTTAGTGCCGACCATCAGAGACGTCCTACGAATCGGCCGGGGTTCATAGTGTTGTTAGGGTCGTACTGGGCCTTCAACCTGCGCATGACGCTGAAGCCGGAAGGCTCGCCGCCCCACACATCGACGCGACTCTTCAGCGCGGTTGGACAATTCTGGACGACGACGTCTCCACCCACACGCTCTACTCCTTCCCGAACTTGGTGGACGATCTGGACTAATTCGTCAAGACTCGCCCTGGTCTCGCGATCGAACCAGTTCGCTTCCATTGTTCCAAACCCGGGTTGCGAGATAATCGCCACTTCCAGGCACTCTGTTCCCAGTGGTTCGATCAGGTTGTGAATCTGCTCGACCTGGTCGGGTAGGGCCACTATTTTCAGATTCAACACCGGGGCTGAGTCGGGATGCCATCCGAAGTCGGCAAGCGAGCGCCAAATCCGGCCCACGCCAGGGCCGTCTATCTGGTCTATACCAACCGCTTCAGCCATCTTACATGTAGCCGCCACCTCGTCCACTTGGCGGTCCAATGTCCTTGGCCTTCCACCAAGCCTGACTGCTAGAAACGTACCTGGTCTCTCATCGGTTCCAATTGCATCGGCGGCCATACTGTTGAAGACAGTAATTGCCAGTGGTGTAACCTGCGAGTTGAACACGTCCAGAGCACATCGCACTGCGCCCTCTACTGTGCGGAACCTTGCGACGGTAGTGCTCTCATACATCGGAATCGGAGTCAGCTTGAAGCTGGCCTCGAGAATGAGTCCCAAGCTGCCCAATCCACCTATGTGAAGCCTCGACATGTCGTAGCCGCTGACGTTCTTGACCACCTGCCCTCCGCTCTTGGTGATCCTGCCATCCGGTTGAACGACTTTCATTCCAATGACAGTATCTCTGATATGTCCGAACTGCCACTTTGTAGGTCCGCTGGCGCCTGATGCCAATGTCCCGCCTATGGTCGCCCTGGGGGGCAAAGGTGGATCGACCGCTAGAAGTTGACCCGCCTGAGCCAGCACTTCGGAAGCGGTCTGAAGGGTGGCGCCTGCCTGAAAGGTAGCGGTCAGGTCGCCGGAGTTGTGGGAGACGACCCTGTTCAGATGTGTGGTGTCTATGACCATGCCTGGACGCCGCGGAGCGTTACCCAAGGACATCCGCGTGCCGCCACCCCATGGGAACACCGCTGCACCATCCCGATCCGCGGCTGCGATCTCATCACATAGCTCGTCCACTGTCGCCGGTCTGACAACAGAGATCGGGGCAATGTAGTCGATCTCGTACGCAGCTTGTCCAACGGAGATACTGGAAGCATCTCCCGTAGTGCCAGTATGGAACCGCTGATCGAGACGCATTCGTCAGATGTGACTAGATGTACGCGCCGGGTCCGACGCGCTGTATTGCGCCTGATTGCAGGAAGTCGGCGGACGTCGATCCTGTTGGGAAGATCTTTCCAGGATTGAACATGCTGTTAGTGGCGAAAGCCGGTCTGAGCGCGGCCATGGCTTCCATATCGGCGTCGGTGAACATCAGCGGCATGTACTCCTGCTTTTCCATCCCGATGCCATGTTCTCCTGACAGCACGCCGCCGACCTCAACGCATAGCTCCAGGATCTCTCCACCTATCTTCAGAGCGTTTTCGGTATCGCCTGGCTTTCGCTCGTCGAAAAGCACGGAAGGGTGGAGGTTGCCGTCGCCGGCGTGAAGAAGATTAGCGATAGGATAGCCAGTGCGCTTGGATATTTCCTTGATTCGTGACAGCACCTCGACCAGCCGCGTCCTCGGCACCGTGCCATCGACCAGCAGATAGTTCGGAGCAAGTCTGCCGAGTGCGCCCAAGACGCCTTTGCGACCGGACCACAGCCTGTCGCGCTGAGACTGCTCAGTGGCCGTCCTGATCTCCAGTGGGGAGTACAGGTTGCATACCTCCTCGACCGCAGCCACTTCCTCTTCGACGGCCTCTTGCAAGCCGTCCACCTCTACCAGGAGAACCGCACCCGCACCCTCGGGGTATCCGGCGTGGACGGCGGCTTCAGCCGCGCTGATACACAGATCGTCCATCATCTCCAAAGCGGCTGGGACAATGCCAGCGCCAATGATTCCCGAAACCGCCGCGCTAGCGTCGTCCAATTCTCTGAAAATCGCCAGCAGCGTCTTGACCGACTCTGGCTTCCTGAGCAGACGCACCGCCACCTTGGTCACTATCGCAAGTGTGCCCTCCGACCCTATTAGTATTCCTCTGACATCGAACCCCAACGACTCTCTGCAAGTTCCACCCACCCACTCTACTGTGCCGTCGGCGTACACGACTTCGAGACCGAGGACGTGGTTGGTTGTCACACCGTATGCGAGGCAGTGCGGTCCGCCCGAGTTCTCTGCGACGTTTCCACCGATAGTGCAGGCTCGCTGGCTGGACGGATCGGGGGCGTAGTAGAGACCATGCTGAGAGACGTGCTCGGTGAGGTCGAGGTTGATTACGCCCGGCTCTACAATAGCGACACGGTTCTCAAGGTCAACTTCGAGGATGCGAGTCATTCGCGTCAGCGGGAGTACGATACCGCCCTGAGCGGCCACTGCGCCACCGCTCAATCCCGTACCGGCTCCACGGGCTACGATTGGCACACCGTATCTTGACGCAACCTTGACGCACGCCGACACTTCGCTGGTGGTGTTGGGTAGGGCCACTACGGTAGGGAGGGCCTTGTCCACGGAGCCGTCGTACTCAAAGACGATCAAGTCCTCCGGCCTGTAGATGACGTAGTCATCACCGACAACGGCCTGCAACTCTGTGACAATCGCTTTGATGTCTGCGGTCAAACGCCCCACTCCGGTGGATTATGGTAGTTTATCCTAAACCTAGGCGCAACGTAATCCCGGCTTCCAGCAATCTACCGCAGGAACTCCGCCATCATCGTGTTAGCGTCGTTGGTAGGAAGCTGGCAGGTGTAGTTGCGGCAGACATAGGCTGTCGGCTGGCCGTTGATTGGAGTCCTGCCCAGGAACACAGGCCACTCGCTCGAAGGATCGTCGGTGCCGGACTTTGCCACAACTACCGCGCCAGGCTGGTACACGGATGCCAGGCGTCTCAGCATCGGGATGGGGGATCCTGCGACGTCGTCAGTAGCGATCACTGCTTCCTTGGAATCAGATAAATATGTGTCCAGGGCGCAAAGCCAGTGTCCGGCTCCAGTAGGGAATTGCTCCATAATGCCACGCACGCCGCGGAGCGACTGGCCCGCCATTCTCTTGAAATCCGCGTCGCCTGTAATGATGGACAGCCGATTGAGAACGTCGGCGATCATGGAGTGCCCAGAGGGGAGCGCATTATCGGTCACATCTCTGGGCCTCACTATGAGCGCCTCCTGGTCTGTCCCCGTGTCATAGAACTGACCCCTCAATGGGTCCCAGAACAGATCGACAGCCTGTCGGGCTAGCTCCTCGGCCTCGGTGATCCATCTTGGATCGCCATCCGCGCTATGCAGAACCAGCAGCCCGTCGATAAGCGCAGCATAGTCGTCCAGGAA
>JAAXHZ010000077.1 GCA_012270625.1 Dehalococcoidia bacterium
ATGCAGTTGACCCTGATGTTGTCGGCAGCGTGATCGATCGCCATCGCCCTGGTCAGCCCTACCACCGCCGACTTGTTGACGGTGTACGGCGCGGACGATCTCATCGTCTTGGGCCTCAGCGCCGTTACCGACGATACGTTGATTATCGAGCCGCCCCCGCTGACCCTCATCTGGGGCACCGCCCAGCGGCTCATGTTTATCATGCTCATGAGGTTGACCGACATGCTGCGCGACCAGTCCTCCTCGGTAGCGTCCACGACGCTGCCTGATCCGCCCCCACCGCCGACGTTGTTGTGCAGGATGTGCAGACCCCCGTACCGCTCGACGGCCGCTTCCACGACACGCGCGCAGTCATCAGGGTTGGTGACGTCCGCGACCGCCGTCATTGCGTTGCCACCCTCTTCCTCGATGATATCCCTTGTCGCATCCGCCCACTCGTGGACGGCATCGACGAGCACGACGCGCGCGCCTTCCCGCGCGAACAGGATGGCAGCGGCTGCGCCGTTGCCGACGCCGCTCCCACCGTAGGTCCCCGCGCC
Source organism: Dehalococcoidia bacterium (assembly GCA_012270625.1). The sequence continues at coordinate 540 of JAAXHZ010000077.1, forward strand.
GCTCACTATGGCGACTTTGTCGCTCAGCCTGCCGGACGGTGCGTTGTCGATGCTCATGAGACAGACTCCCAGTGATGTCAGGCCTTCGCTTCCTGCTCCAGTACGTGGAGGTACATAAAGGCCCCGGTGAAGGTGGTCGCCTCTTCACAGTGACCACCCACCATATCCCCAGATGGACGCGCGGCGGCGAGATGTATATGGACGCGAATGCCTCCTTCCGGCAGGGGCTGGATGTACCCCTCGGCGCTGACCAGTTCCAGGTTCTCGTCGATCACCGTTCTCTCGAACTCGGGTGAGTCGTCTTCATCGAACCCGCACAGGTTACGGAGCCGGAGCTGTCGCAGGCTGCCTATGCAGGACGTTATGGCAGCCTCGCGGATGCCCTCTGAGAGGGCGAGCTTCTCAAGCCCGGCGACGAGATTCTCGTTGGCCTGGAATCGTCTGTATATGACAGGAGAGGCGCTGGGTTCCCATCTCTGCATGGCGTGTCTCCCTAGAGGCTAGGTGATGTGGGCCGAACTCGTGGTGAAGCCGATCGAGTGCACTCGATCTACGGGAGACCAGGGTAGTCTTGAAGCAAGTCGCTCGGAAGCGACTGGAATCAGCGTGACGTTCGCTCGAACATCGCATCCCTCAGTCCTTCCAGCAGACCCTCCAGCTTGGACTGGCGCTGTTCGACTCCCGCCATGCGAGTCTCAAGCCGCTCGAAGCGAGTGTTGATGCGCTCGAAGCGCTCGTCAATCCGGTCGAATCGAGCATCCATGCGATCAAAGCGGATGTCCATACGCTCGAAGCGGGCGTCAACCCGGTCGAACCGGGCATCCATGCGATCCAGCCGGGAGTCAGTGCTCTCGAAGCGCTTCAGCATAATCTGAAGGACTGTCAGTATCAGCGCCGCCAGTGCGACGCCTACCGTCACGATTGCTATGGTCTCTTGGGGCATTCGGCACCCGCTCCTTCTACCGAATATTACCACAAAACTGGTACTGCAAACGGCGGAAGACGCTATCCTCACCCACTCGGTAGTTTCGTTGACGGTGTATGGGGCGTATGCTAACTTTGGCCCACGTTTGAGCATGATGAGCGAGGCGCCGCCTCGTGAAAGGAGCGTCTGGATATGCCGCAAACCAGAGAGGCCGCCATCGTCGGCATACACGAGTACCCACTGAGGGTCGTTGGGCCTGGAGTCAGCGCGCTCCAGATAAAGGCCGCGTCCGCAGCCCGCGCACTGGAGGACGCGGGGCTGAGCTGGAGCGACGTCGACGCCGTGTACGACACCGGCAGCCACCAGAGTATCGGCGGTCTCGGCATATCGGAGTATTTCGGCCTCAAGCCGAGGCTGATCGACAATACTGCCGTGGGCGGTACGTCATACGAGTTCCAGGCCAACCACGCAGCCACGATGATCGCGGCGGGCAAGGCTGACGTCGCGCTCATCACTTACGGCTCCACGGCCCACTCTGACAGGCGCCGGATCGGCACCGGCGGCACGCCGGGAGGGGGAATCCCCAACCCTCAGACGAACATGGAGTCGTCCTGGGGCCAGACACTCATCGCAAACTACGCGATGGTCAAGAACCGCCACATGCACCAGTACGGCACGACCAACGAACAGTTCGCTCACATCTCGGTCGCCACCCGCAAGCACGCGATGAGAAACCCGGAGGCGGTCAAGGCGATGACCGATCTGGAGTTCGTAGGCATTCGGGAGCTGACCGTCGAGGACGTAGTGGACTCACGAATGATCGCGTGGCCGTTGCGACTGCTTGAGTGCTGCATGATCTCGGACGGCGGCGGCGCTGTTGTGATTGCGTCCAAAGAGGTCGCGGCCAACTGCGCGAAGTCCCCGGTGTGGATCATCGGTGGCGGAGAGGCGACCAAGTATCGTGAGAACGGCGGCGACATCACTGTAAGCGCCGGCGCGCAGTCCGGCCCACGCGCTTTCGCTGACGCGGGCGTCACGCCGGACGAGATCGACATCCTGATGGCATACGACTCGTTCTCGATAACCGTCATGTGCATGATCGAGGACCTGGGGTTCTGCGCTAAGGGCGAGGGCGGAGAGTACGTCGCGCAGGGACACCTGGTGTTCGACGACCCGCGCAAGCCTGCGCTGAACACCGATGGCGGCGGACTCTCGTCCAACCACCCGGGCGAGCGCGGCATCTACCTGCTGATCGAAGCGACACGGCAGCTCCGAGGCGAGTCCACCTCTCAGGTCGATGGCGCAAAGCTGGCAGTTGCTGTCGGCAACGGCGGCCAGCTGGGATCGCGGCACGCGACAGGTGTCACCATCTTGGCTGTAGATTAGAAGGTGATTTTTCAGAATCCAGATTCGAGAATACATGGTGTCCGATTCGAGCAGGATTTGCTTGAGGGGAAAACCATATCTAACCCAAGCCTGTATCCTCCCAGTATGCCGATATGGATTGTTCAAGTTAAGGGTAGTTCAAGGTCTGAGATGTCAGGAGCGACGGAAGTGTTCTATTACAGTTATGCCGTCGCGACAATTGACGCTGGGAGCGGTGAGGTCATGGGACAGTCGTACACCTTCAGACCTTTGTTAACGCCTTAGACAAATCCCGACAGGAATGTATCTGCAGGAGAAACACAATGACCGAACAAGCACTGAGGCCACAGCCGCGCTTCCCAGAGCAAGACACTGAGCCGTTCTGGGAAGCCACCAAACGACGTGAGCTGGTTTACCAAACTTGCGACGACTGCGACGAGGTGATCTTCTACCCGCGCGCCCACTGCATCGGATGTCTGTCCAGCGACATCTCCTGGAACGTGTCCGCAGGGAAGGGAGAGGTGTACACGTTCAGCGTGGTCATGCAGAACTACCACCCCGCGTTCAAGGACCTTGGTCCATACGCCGTGGCCTACGTGGACCTCGACGAGGGCTTCCGCATCATGACCAACATCGTAGAGGTCGGCAACCCGATCGAGGACATCACCTGCGGAATGAGGGTGGAGCTAACCTGGATCGACCAGGGTGAGGGCGAAATAGCGCTGCCTGTGTTCAAGCCCGCCTAAGGGGGCTGTCCGATGGACTCTTTTGCGTGCGGTCATTGAGGATGCCGCAGCAGCAGATCCTAACGCGTGAGGCAACCCAGAGAGAGACCCCTAATGGACTTTAGATTCACGCCTGAACAGGACGAATGGCGACGGGAAGTACGCTCGACCATCGAGTCCCTGATCACGCCCGATCTGCGGGAGGAGATGGAGAGCGATGACGACGTCGGCCCCGGACCCGCAGGCAAGCGCTTCATGCGCGAGCTTGGCAGTCGCGGACTCCTGGGCATCTCCTGGCCCGAGGAGTACGGCGGCATGGGCCGGTCTCTCATGGACCAGTACATATTCTCCGAGGAGATCGGCAGCTTCGGCGGTCTGTACACCAACGGCACGGCAGTAAACATGGTCGGGCCGACTATCATGAACGTCGGCACCGACGAGCAGCGCGCCGAGTGGCTGCCCAAGATGCTCAGTGGCGAGGTAGAGTGCGCCCTCGGCTACACCGAGCCCGGCGCCGGGACGGACCTCGCCGGACTTCAGACACGCGCGGTCGTAGACGGTGACGACTACATCATCAACGGTCAGAAGCTGTTCACCAGCGCGGGTCACTTTTCGTCTCACGTCTGGCTGCTGGCGCGTACTGATACAGAGGCCAGAAAACACCGGGGACTGTCGGTCTTCCTAGTGCCGATGGACTCCGACGGCATCTCAGTACGTCCACTGTGGCGCATGGACAGCGGGCGCACCAACGAGGTGTTCTTCGATAACGTCCGTATCCCGCGCCAGAATCTGATAGGAGAACCCAACCGCGGCTGGTACCACGTTGCGATGGCGCTCGACTTCGAGAGAGTCAGCATCGGCTCGCGATACACAGGTCTGCTGCGAAGGCTCGACAGACTCGTCGCGTTCGCCAACAAGACCGAGGTCGATGGTGAGCCGCTGTCGCGTGACCCGCACTTCAGGACGCGGTTCGCCGAGATTGGCATGAAGCTGGAGACTGTCAGGCTGCTGTCGTACCGGACGGCGTGGATGATCGACCAGGGTATCGTTCCCAACTACGAGAGCTCCGCGCTGAAGATCGTGGCTACAGACCTTATCCAGGAGGTCGCCGATTTCGGATTCGAGCTGCTGGGGATGTATGGACAGCTCACCAAGCATTCGCCGTTTTCACTGCTTGATGGCGAAATGGAGCAGGCGTACCGGAGCGGTATATTCTTGAGATTCGGTGGCGGCGCGAACGAGGTTCAACGCAACATCATCGCGCAGCGCGGACTCGGGATGCCGAGGGAAGGCGCGCAGGCTCGGCAGAGCCTGCCACGCAGCTCATACGGGGACCTCCGGTCTCCGCAGGCCGCTGCGGGCAGGACGTAGGTTGGGAGAAAGATCGGCCCAGGGTCGAGACTGACGCAATTCTTCCGTAGGACGTGCTCATGGACCTGTCGCTCACCGATGCTCAGCAGACGCTGAAGGACGCCGCGAGGGAGCTGTTCGAGTCTGAGTGTCCGACCAGCCTTGTTCGGGCAATGGAGCAGGACGATAGAGGCTACCCTACGGACTTGTGGGAACGCATATCCGGTCTCGGCTGGTCCGGGCTGCCGTTTCCTGAACACCTCGGAGGCTCTGACGGAACACTCACCGATCTGGCCGTGCTCCTGGAGGAGTTCGGACGCGCGCTCGTACCTGGGCCGTTTTTCAACTCCATTGCCGTTGCCGGTCTGACCCTGCTGGACGCTGGCTCAGACGTGCAGCAAGCGGAGATACTGCCGCGAATCGCCGACGGATCACTCATCGTGACCGCCGCGCTGCTGGACCAGAGCGCTCGCTACGGTCCGGACTCAGTCTCCATGATCGCGACGCGGCATAACAGCGGATACGTGCTCAGCGGCACGAAGATGTTCGTCGAGTACGCCAACTCCGCCGACCTGATGCTGGTACCGGCGAGATCGGACGATGGAGTCGTGCTTTTGCTGGTGCCAGCGTCAGCGGACGGCATCAGCCTGACCAGATTGGACAGCATCTCTCGCGACCCCCAGTTCGCGGTGGATTTCGAGGATGTGTTCGTGCCTGATGGAGTCGTCGGTGATCCCGGACAGGGCCGCGCTGCTCTCAAACGGGCGCTTGACAGGGCGGCGCTGCTCCACTGCGCCCACAGCGTCGGCGGCGCGCAGCATGTCCTCGACATGACCGTCGCCTACACCAAGCAGAGAGTGCAGTTCGATCGTCCCATAGCCACTTTCCAGTCGGTGCAGCACGACTGCGCCGACATGGTAATCGCGATCGACTCGGCGCGGCTGGCGACCTACGAGGCCATAACGCGGATCGAGGACGGTCAGTCTGCGGACAAGGAGATCGCCCTGGCCAAGACGCTGACGAACCACGCCTACAAGTGGACGACCCTAACCGCTCAGCAGATACACGGCGGCATCGGGTTCATGGAGGAGTACGATCTGCAGCTTTGGACACGCAGGGCAAAGGTGGCTGAGATAAAGTACGGAGCCTCATCCGGGTACGTCGAGACGTTCGCGCGACAGATGGGTCTCGCGTAGCCACTCCTAGTTGAACCTGCCCATCGTCCTGTCGATGCCGTCCTCCATCAGGCTCACGATGACGTCGGCGGCCCTCCCGATGGCGTCGTCGACCATCTCCTGGTCTTGGGATGACATCTCTCCCAGCACCCAGCCGACCCTGTCCGTGCCTGGAGGAGGCTGCCCAACCCCGATCCTCAGCCGCGCGAAGTCCTGATTGCCGAGCGCGGCGATGATCGACTTGATGCCGTTGTGTCCTGCCGCGCTGCCCTTGGGCCTGAGCCTGAGCTTGCCAGGAGGCAGCGCGGTCTCGTCATAGACGATGAGCAGCCTGTCCTGCGTTGCGCGCAGCCGCGCAAGCAGGTACGCCACCGCGTCGCCGCTGCCGTTTACGTGAGTGCGGGGCTTGGCGAGAGCGACTGTGCGGCCTTCTACGGTCCCAATGCCCAGCCTGGCGGTGCTGTGCGCGCGCCTGATCTCGATAGAGTGCTTCTCCGCAAGCAGGTCGATGAGCCACCAGCCCGCGTTGTGCCGGGTTCTCAGATAGCGCGGCTCAGGGTTGCCGAGACCGACCACGATCAGGTCCGGCGTCTCCAGCGACCCTTTGAGTCTGCGATTCCGCTTGAACAGGTTTGTAAGAAGTGACAATCGGGATTTCCCTATTTATCGGCCACGACTTCTATCAGCGCAGCAGCCCGTAAACGCGCTCCGGCCTAACCAGCGCTATCACGGCTTCCTGGTCGATCATGGCCTGGTCGTACTCATCCCAGTCGGGATGCTCCGCATGGCTGCACGCCATGTACACCTCGCGGAGCATGACCCTCATCTCTTCAGCATCGGTGTTGCCGTAGTCGAACAGCGTCGCCTGCCCTTCTACTGACACCCACTCGCGCCAGTCGTCTGTGACCCCGAGAACGGTGCAGTTCGGGTCGCGGCGCAGATTACGGATCTTCTGCGAGCGCGGGTACACTGACACGAACGCCGCGTTGCCCTTGTACGCGCCGCAGACGACGATGCTGGAGTGCGTCGCGCCGTTGGGCCTGCGAGTCGCTATTACGCCCCGGTGATGTGTTTCGAGAAATGGTCTTGCGTCGTCGAAGTCCATGAACGCTCCTTGGAGTTCGCTGGTGCTATAAGCTGCCGAGGGCTTGGTCTAAATCGTCAATGATGTCGTCAGCGGACTCGATTCCACATGACATACGGATCAGTCCGTCCGTGATTCCTGCGGAGACCTGCTCGTCTGCCGTTAGAGATCTGTGCGAAGTCTTTGCCGGATGGGAGATGGTCGTGCGGGCCTCACCCAGACTGGGCGCGAACGGTATCATCCGCAGTGAGCGGACGAAAAACGAGGCAGCCTCGCCTCCACCTTCCAGATCAAATGAGACCATGCTGCCGAATCCGCCGTCGAGGATCGACTTGGCGAGCTCATGCTGAGGGTGGTCGGGCAACCCCGGATAGTGGACGGCGGCGACTCTGCCATGGTCAGACAGGAATGCGGCGACACGCATCGCGTTCTCGCAGGCGCGCTCGACACGCATCGGAAGCGTGCGAATCCCGCGGACTATCAGCCACGCCGCGAATGGGTCGAGCGTGCTCCCCCAGATGCGGTTGGCCCCCTTGATCTCCATCGCTAGGTCAGCGCGGGCTGCCGCAACTCCCCCAGTTACGTCAGAGTGACCGCCGAGGCTCTTGGTAGCGGAATGCACGGTCACGTCAGCGCCGAGTTCGAGCGGGCGGAGCAGCAGAGGCGTCGCCAGGGTGTTGTCCACGACAACGCGAACTCCTCTCTCGGATGCCAGTCCGCAGATCGCCTCGATGTCCGCCAACCTGAGTGAGGGATTGGTTATCGACTCGACGAGTATGAGCTTGGGACCGGACCCCGTATCACGGTACGAGGCATGACTGAGCGCGTTTTCGACCTGGTCCAGGTCACTCATATCAACGAACCGGGTCTGGATTCCAAGCCTCGGCATATGCTGACGCAGCATCGCGTTCGTGCCGCCGTACAGCTCACTGCCCGCGATAATGGTGTCGCCGGACTCGACCAGCGACAGGAGGGTAATCGCTATCGCTCCGAGGCCCGACGCGAAAGCGATCGAGTCATCGGCATCCTCAAGCTCGGCTACGACCTGCTCTAGTATCGCCACGTTCGGATTGGCGTCGCGAGAATAGATGAACCCATCCCGCCTGCCCTCGTATATGTCATCAACCTGTTCGAGGCTGTCGATCTCGAAGACGGAGTTCTGGTATATCGGCGCGGTGAGCGGCCTGGTGACTGAGGGCAAATCCGAGCCCGCGGCCGCGCAGATAGACTCTATGGACTTGCGCGGAGGTCGCCGACTCATTTGGACTCCAGATCCACGTCCCCGCTCTGACCGCCCGACTTTCGCGCAAGCCGTACCGACTCGATACGCATTCCGCGATCGACAGCCTTGCACATATCGTAGATGGTGAGCGCTGCGACGCTGACTGCCGTGAGCGCCTCCATCTCGACGCCCGTCTTGCCGACGGTGCGAGCCGTGGCGGTGATGTCAACAGCGCTGTCAGCGGAGTTCAGATCGAACTCCACTCCGATCTTGTTGATGGGCAGGGGGTGACAGAGTGGAATCAGCTGCGACGTGTTCTTGGCTCCTATTATCCCGGCGATCCTGGCGACGGCGAGCACGTCTCCCTTGTCGAAGGCATTCGCTTGGATAAGCTCCAGAGTTTGCGGCCGCATGACCACACGGCCCCGGGCAACAGCCTCCCGCTGGGTATCGGGCTTCCAGCCCACATCGACCATCTGGGCGTTGCCACCCTGGTCTATATGGGTCAGCCTGGGTTTCCGTGTGTCGTTCAACAGATCATCACCTTCAGCCATATCAGAAAACTGGGACGGCGTTCTCGTATCCCTCATCTACTGCGAGGCTACTCCCTTTGGATGCAGCGACCGCCAGCTCGTCGGCCCGTTCGTTGCCGGGGTTGCCGGCATGTCCCCTCACCCACCGAAACTCGACGTCATGTTTCTCAAGAAGGTCCAGGAGTCGGCCCCATAGGTCCGGGTTGACCGCCTTTTCGCTCTTGTTGCGACGCCAGCCGTTCGCCCTCCAGCGTTCGGCCCAACCCTTGTTGACCGCGTCGACGATATATCGCGAGTCGCTGTAAACGGTGACCTCACAGGGCCGTTTCAAGACCTCGAGACCCCTGATTACCGCAAGAAGCTCCATACGGTTGTTAGTGGTCAGGGCAAAACCGCCGCTGATATCCTTGTGGTGCACGCCGAACTGGAGCACTGCGCCAAATCCGCCAGGGCCAGGGTTGCCCGAGCAGGCGCCGTCTGTGTAGAGGGTTACGCGCTTCATGGTTCCAACGTCAATTGTACAGACAACCATGAATACCATCCAACAGCCCCCCTATACCTTAGGGTGAGGGTGAAAAAGTACGAACGTCTACCCTCTGTCATAGGTAGCCCAGGGAGGCTCTCACTCCTCGAAAGCTTGTCCCCGCGAACGCGGGGATCGCGCTTATGCAATTTTCTCGTAGAATCAGGCCCGCGTTGACCAGCCCGATGCCTCCCCATAGAATCCGACCATGCACACAAGCAGGGGGAAAGAAAAATGCCCGTTGACTATGAGAAAAGAGACAAGGCCGCGTACATCACGATCAACAATCCGGCAAAGGCCAACATCCTGGACAGACAGATTTCGTTCGAGATCTCGGAGATCTGGAAGGAAATCTGGGACGACCGCGACATCCGGGTCGCAATCCTGACAGGTGTGGGCGACCGTCACTTCTGTGCCGGGCACAACCTTGCGTCAAGACCCGACGTCACCGCGGAAGAGCGAGAGCGTCTCCGGGCCGAGGGGCTGTTCTGGCCGCTGAGCGGAACCGTGAACGGCGCTCGCATAGGCGCTGACGGTCGGCTGGGCGACCACTACCCGCAGATCTACAAGCCTGTCATTGGGGCAATCAACGGCTGGGCCGCAGGAGCCGGCTTCTACCTGATGCTCACGTCCACGGACATCAGGATAGCCTCGCGAGAGAACGCGAGGTTCAAGTTCGCGCTCCTCAGCCAGGGGTGGGTCGGAGGAGGTCCCGGCGCGACGTACCTTACCCGGCAGATCTCTCACGCCGATGCCATGCGCATCCTGCTGATGGATGAGCCATTCGACGCCGAGGAGGCGCTGAGAATCAATCTCATCAATGAGGTCGTGCCCCACGATCAGCTGATGACCCGCGCGGAGGAGCTGGCCGCCTACATCGCCGATCTTCCACCGCTGGCGGTGCGTATGATGAAGGAGCTGGTGCTGAGGTTCCGTGACATTCCGGTGACTGAGGCGTGGCGCGTCCAAACTCTCATGAACGCTCTGCTGACGCAGATGACAGGTGACGGCGACGAAGGACGCGCGGCATTCCTTGAAAAGAGACCGCCGAAATTCACAGGGTCCATCCGCCAGAAGGGCGAACTGTTCGAAGAGGCGACCCCAGAGGAGCGGGCAAGACTCGACGAGATACGGCGGGACCTGATGGGCTAATCTTCCGGCGGGAATATCTCTGACAGGAAGTCCACTATCAGCCTCGCGGCCACCATCGACGTCAGCTCGGCGTGGTCGTACGGGGGAGCCACCTCGACCATGTCGAAGGCGACCACCCTGTGGTTGCGGGCGAGGTATATCAGAGCATCGCGCAGCTCCTCGTAGTAGAGGCCCCACACTTCGGGTGTGCCGGTGCCGGGGGCGTGAGACGGGTCGAGCACGTCTATGTCTATGGTGACATACAGGTTGTCGGACTTGGGCACAAGGTCCATCGTCGCCTCTGCTCCCAGATCTTTGAACCTGCGCGTGGTCACTACAAGGTTGCCGTCGGCTATCGCCTCGTCATAGATCTTGCGGCTCTCCTTTCGGATGCCGATCGAGCTGATGTTGCGGACGAACGACATCTCTCGGCAGCGCCTGATAGGACTGCCGTGTGTGTAGAGCACGCCCTGGGTCTCGTGTGAGTAGTCCATGTGGGCGTCGAAGTGAACGATGTCGAGAGGTTCGAATGCCGACAGTCCGCGCACGACCGGAAAGGTGATGGCGTGATCGCCGCCCACGACGACGGGCATCGCTGACTTCGACACGATCTTCTCGACGACGTTGGTCAGCTTCTGGAAGTTGTCGAGCACGTCCGACGGGACTACCGTAATGTTGCCGCAGTCGGCCATCGTGACGCCCTTGAGCAGCTCAGTCCCGCGGTCCGAATCGAAGTAGCCCGCGGCCTGCTGGTCGAACTGCATCCCACCGTAGCCGATGTACGAGTAGCCACGAGCGTCCCGGACGGCATCCGGGCCGAATCGCGCGCCTGGTCGCCCGAACGTGCCCTGGTCGAACGGCATTCCGACGAACGCCACCTGCGCGTCGAGCGCGTCGAGATCCCCAAGTAGGGGCGCATCATAGAATGTTCTCGATCTGGCCCGTATGTCCGGCCAGCGTTCTTCCTCACTCAAGAGATCCTCCTCAGGTGGTTGACAGAGACCAGTTTCGCGCAAGACTCTTCATAGCCTCGACGTGTTCCGGCCAGTCGTGAAGTATCGCCGGATCGAAGTCTGCCCCATTGGGCCAGACCAAAGTTTGGCACTCAGTATCTATAGCAACTTGTCTAAAGACCGCTCGCTCCCGAAGATGTCCGTACAACTCCCCTTTCAGCACTGGCTCGAAGTCGATGACTTGTGAGGTCCGATCATCGAACTCGACTCGCAGGGTGTATTGGCCCACGACTTCAAAAGAAGTCACGCGATGAATCGGATGCTTCATAATCGACTCCTAACTCAACGGCTCGATACGATCCGGCCTTCGCCCCGACTGAATCAGTTCCCAATTGAGTTGCAATTCATCCAGATGAAATACCGCCCATGCTTCTACAAGGCGGCGCTGGCGTCGCGGGAGACTGCCCGCAATCAACTGCACATGATCCACGGCATAGACCGCAGCAGAGTCTTGATAGTAAGCGTGAAAGTGTGGTCGGTGATGCGGTCCTCCGGCCTCAGGATACATCCGTATGATGATACCTGAGAAACGGGCTATCTCAGGCATCTACACCAGCACGCCGAAGCCGGACTTGGTGCATATCTCGATACGGTTGCCCTCGGTGTCTTCGATGAAGAAGACGCGCTGCCCATCGTGGCGTGTAGTGATGTCGGTCGTCTCGACGCTGTTGGCGTGCATGTACTTCTGAGCTTCCTCGATGTCCTCCACTTCGAACGCGCCATGGTGAGAAGGCTCAGATGGCGCGTCCTCATTCTCGATCAGGTGCACCATCGTTCCGCTGGGAAGCTGGAGCCATACTATGTGATCGGAGTCCACCATGCTGGGTATCTCCTTGACACCCAGCACATCGACCCAGAACCTCGTGGCGCGCTCCTTGTCCTTCACGCAGTAAGTGAGGTGGTTGACTCTCCGCAGCCTGATTGTTCCTGCCATGCCCGACATCGCTGCATCCCTCCCATACGGTATTCCTAGAGTATGCCGACATGATAACAGGATTGGGCGCGCGTAGTGATTGGCCGAATGGACAGGGAGACTGCGTCAGTTTAGTGGCGGTCCAACCGTAGGGGCGTCCCTTGTGGGCGCCCTGAGCATGATGACCAACACGGGCAACCACAAGGGATTGCCCTTACATATGTATGACCGACCAAACTGGTACAGCATCCGGCGCAGGTCTCTTGACTGTGATTGCATTGCAATCGTGGTATAATCTATTGATAAACGTAAGGAGGCGCGACCTTGGCCAGCATTACTGTGCGCAATCTGGATGACGGGTTGAAGCGTCGGCTGCGCATCCGGGCAGCTGAGAACGGACGCTCCATGGAACAGGAGGCCCGGGACATTCTGCGGGCGGTGCTTGACGAAGACGCTGCGCCGAACAGGAGTCTTGGCACAGCGATATATGAACTGTTCAGACCATTCGGCGGAGTAGAGTTGGAGATTCCTCCCAGAGAACCCATGCGTGATCCCCCACGTTTCGGTTGAGGGCAGTATCCATGTTCGTTCTCGATACCAACGTCGTCTCAGAATTGATGCGGGAGCGCCCTAACCCCGAGGTCCTGGCATGGGTGGACAATCGACTCACGGATAACCTTTTCGTGACCTCCGTTACTGAGGCGGAGATTCGAACCGGCATCGCCATCCTGCCTGAGGGTGAGAGGCAGCGTGGGCTGGCTGCCGCCGCCGAGCGGCTCTTCGGCGTGTTCTTCGCTGAACGCATCTTGCCCTTCGATAGCGATGCTGCCCCAGCCTACGCCACGCTGGCTGCTGAGCGCAGGGCTGTCGGACGTCCCATCAGCCAGGCCGATTGCCAGATCGCCGCCGTCACACGTTCCAGTGGAGCGTCAATCGTAACGCGTGACGTGAACGGCTTCGAAGGTTGTGGGCTTGATGTCATCAATCCTTGGGCCTTGGGCTGATGGATGAGCGCGAACCTGGGTCGTGCCGTTGCGGCTGATCGTGATGTACAATCCAGCATGCGAGTCTGGTGTCGAGTCACCCGACTCGTCCGCAACGAGTTCCGATCAGGAGACGAATATGGCTGAGATCGAAGCGAGGCTGAAGGAGCTGGGAATCGAGCTGCCGGACACACCCCCGCCAATTGCCAACTACGTGCCGGGAGTCAGAACCGGAGACCTGTTGTACCTCTCAGGACTGGGGCCGGCGAACCGTCCAGACGGCACCGCGCCCTCAGGCAAGGTCGGACGCGACCTCACGACCGAAGAGGGCTACGAGGCCGCGCGATTGACCGGAATCAACATAATCTCGCGTATGAAGGGTGAGCTGGGAGACCTGGACAAGGTGGGCCGGGTGGTCAAGCTGCTTGGGATGGTGAACAGCGATCCCTCGTTCAACCAGCAGCCAGCAGTGATCAACGGGTGCTCTGATCTGCTCGTCGAAGTGTTCGGCGATAAGGGCCGCCACGCCAGATCCGCGGTCGGCATGGCCGCGCTCCCAAACGACATACCCGTCGAAATCGAGGTTATCATCGAGGTGAACGACTGACAGTCGCTTACGCCAGCACCTGCATCGAGTAGCGTGAGCGCATGTGCCGACCCTGCTCGAAGCGGTCCAGCCCAAGCTGGGATATGTCTATGCTGCTGGCCTGACCATCGACGATCAGCTCGGACATAACCACGCCGATCATCGGCGAGAGCTTGAAGCCGTGTCCACTGAAGCCGACTGACAGGTACAGGCCGTCAATCCCATCGACGCGGTCCAGCGCCGGGTGCCAGTCCGGTGTGGTAGTGAACAGTCCGCTCCAGCCTCCGCGGAAGAGCGCCTGCGCCATGCCCGGCATACGCTTGGTCAGCTTCTCGAAGGTCTGCTCCACCATGGACATGTCCACGCCCTGGTTGTAGCTGTCCGGCTCTGCCGGCTCGTCCTCTCCTACACCGATAAGAGTCAGATTGCCAGCGTCTGGTCGGGGCGACATGTCGTTAACGACGTCACCGATGATTGGATGGTCAGGAACTATATCATGCGGCCTTCTGAGCATGATGACCTGGTGTCTGATCGGACGAAGATCAACCTCCACACCGATGGACTCCAGGAACGGGCCTGACCACGGTCCCGCTGCCACGACCGCAATCGGAGTCTCGATTCGTCCCTCGGCAGTCAGCACAGCGGTCACACGGTCGCCGGTTATCTCGACGCCGGTTGCGGGCGAGCCGGCCAGCACGCGCGCGCCCATGTCACGGGCGGCGTTCGCGTAGCCGGTGGTCACAGAGTACGGGTCGGCGTAGCCCGAGTCCGGCTCGTATGCGAACGACTCACCATCGGCCGTCTCGACCATCGGAGCGATCTCGCGGACGTCCTCTGCGGTCACCAGCGACGTATCGACGCCGACGGAGCGCTGCATTGCGACGTTGCCCTCCATCGCCTCCCTGTCCTCCGGCCCGACTATGACGAAGTAGCCTGTCTTGGTGTACCCGGAAGGTATGCCGACCATCTCCTCGAAGTCTCGGAAGACGGCAAGACTGTCCCAGGCCAGACGTGTCGTGACCTCGTTGGAGTAGTGCATTCTCAGGATCGCCTGAGACCTGCTGGTAGAACCGGAAGCAAGCACGTCGCGTTCGAGCAGCGCCGTGTTGGTCACACCGCGCTTGGCTAGGTTGAAGAGGATGCTGCACCCCATCACACCTCCACC
>JAAXHZ010000078.1 GCA_012270625.1 Dehalococcoidia bacterium
TAGTCTGTGGATACACTCAGTTTGGCTCGCACGAGTTCGCGAGTTTCGGTGTCAGGGTATGTATATTCCGCCCTCAGATAAATCTTAAAAGATAGGTAGCGCCAAAGTTTCAACAGCAAAGGGAATCGTTTCAGTATGATGCCGTGTACCCACCTCGCGCACCCAAATCGAGTGCGCAGCGCACGCCCTACTCCCACCTGTTTTCTCCGTGCGATGGATAGCTCATCACTGGAATGACGGCTGTCGGCGTTGTAACGTACCAAGCCGAACAGCTGCCTGAGCCTCTGTGGATCATCCATACCGAGGCAGTCGGCCAGCTGCCGGAAGTAACAGGCGGGGTCGTCCTGTATGTCTTCATACAGCAAAATCTTGATATTCGAGAAATATTGCGCTACCAACGGGATGTAATGGTCATAGAACAGAGGAAACACGCTAAGGTCTTCAATACATGGCCGTGAAAGCGAGTCGTTGATGACCTGGCTGAACTCAAGCGGCTCTTGCCCAGGGATGGGGTACATGATGTTTTCTGCATACATGGAAAGGAGCAACGCCGTAGGTTCCCGGAGTGACAGCATCAAGACCACATCGCAGTTCTCGAACAACTCTGCCATGTTTGTCAGTATGACTCTGGGGGCAGCAGTGTTTCGATAGATGGGCCAGGCTGCGCTTAGGCTCTCATTGCTAAGCACGTTCAGCTTAGACGGGTCGAGCAGCGACTCGATCTGGCGGCGCAGTTCGGGGATCTCATCTTGGCTCAATAGGCGCTCCATGAACGAGTAGCAGCCATGCTCCTGCAAGAGATCGTAGACGTCAGGGTAGTTTGACCGACGCCCTATGAAGTTGATGCTGCCCTCTTCGTGAAGTGGCATCAAGACGTTGTGCTGAAGTGAAGTCGTCGCCGTCTTCGGGAAGCCAATGTGCAGTAGAAGCCTGTAGCGTTTGCTCGTATTCATCCTTGGGTGCCTAGCTGCTGAACCGGATGCGCCGGTTGCGGTCGATTGCGACCACTACGGCGTTCATCGCAGGAGTCCTCGGTGACCGCCCGCTCAACGGACGCCGCCTAGCCTCACCGTCTGACAATCCTAACACACACGCGGAACGCCTCTGCCAAGTGTCTCCAGGTTATAGAGAAGTGCAAAACTCATTTAGCGGCGATCTCGTCACTCCCGCGAAAGCGGGAGTCCAGTACGACAAACCATGGTTGCTGACCTATGGATTGCCGAGCGGCGAGCCACTTCGTGGGTTCCCGCGTGCGCGGGAATAACGGGTAGAGTTCGGAGTTTTGCACTTCTCTCAGGTTACACACCTGACATCGATATTCTACGGCCCAGCTGCCCGTGCGGATCGGCTGCCTTCTATTAGACCCTCCCGCGCGGCGGCAAACATGTAGGTCACCAGAAAACTCCGGTACGGACTCCAGCGGGCCGAGAGCTCGAGGGACTCATCGGCCGTTAGACGCCTGCCTCTACTGTAGAGCGCTCCGAGCGACCGCTGAACGGCTAAGTCTCCGTGCGGGAAACCGTCGGGACGGCTGTACGCTCGAATAAGAAGCCAGTGGGCCGTCCAGGGTCCCACTCCTCTCAGCCTGACCAGCTCCTCCACTATCGACTTGTCGGGCAGGTCTGCCAGCGCATCGAGATCGAGTCTTCCTGAGTCCACCGCGGCAGCGATGTCGCAGATGTACTCGGCCTTACGCGCGCTGAGCTTGATCCCCCTCAGCTCATCTACTCCGGCCCCTGCGATCGCGGCTGCCGACGGGAACACGCGGTATTCCACGCCGTTCACAAACGCAGCGCCGCCCAACGTATCGACCAGGAGATCCCTGAGCGCCCGCGCAACCTCGTTACTGATCTGCTGACCGAGAATCGACAGAACGAGTCCCTCGAAAGGCGATGCCGCCTGCGGAATTCCGAGTCCGCGAAACCGCAGCGCGAACTCCGCCATCGGATCGTCGGCCTCTATCATTTCGTAGAATGGACGAAGGTCTCCCTGCGCTCCCACCAATCTCGCGGCGATGTCGATGACCTGAGCCTGCTCGTCGGAGTCCAGCTCGTCGCCCGCGATGCGTACCTCGACACGGGGCAGCTCGATCTCACCTGCCGAACGGACGCTCAGCGCTGCTGTCTTGCCACCGATCTCTAACGCCCTCGAGAATACGCCATCCTCCAGCGAGTCGGCGGCGTATCGACCCCGGCCATACACTGCGAATCCCGCCGTTGCCTCGAAATCATACGGCGGCACAGGTTCGAATATGTGGCTCGATGTGAACATCTACGCTTTCAATGTATCAGCATCGCGTCGCCAAAGCTGTAGAACCGATAGCCTTCACTGACGGCCGTCGCGTACGCCCCAAGGATGTTGTCCCTGCCGGCGAAAGCCGACACCAGCATAAGCAGAGTGGAACGCGGCAAGTGGAAATTCGTGACGAGCCCGTCTATTACTTTGAACTCGAACCCCGGCGAAATGAACAGATCTACCCACCCTGACCCTGGGCTAACCAGCTGCCCGGACTCCCGGTTCATCAGAGCGGCATTTTCCAGCAGCCGGACTGCCGTCGTGCCCACCGAGATGATGCGGCGACCATCGTCGCGGGCCGCGTTGATAGCGTTGGCAGCCTCACTGGAGAGCTCCCACTGCTCGGAGTGCATTTCATGTTCGGAAGGATTCTCGGATGTCACCGGCCTGAACGAGTCCCATCCAACATGAAGGGTCACGAACGTGAATAGCGCCCCCTTCTCACCAAGCTCGCAAAGCAGCGACTTACTGAAGTGAAGACCTGCTGTTGGTGCGGCGACACTGCCTTCGACACTGGAATAGACCGTCTGGTATCGCTCGTTGTCGCGGAGCCGCTCGTGGATGTACGGCGGCAGCGGAATGTGACCGACCTTCCCCAAGTCAGGCTCGGACTCGAATCTCACCCGTCTCGACCCTGACGGCTCTACTCCGATCACCTCGCCGTGCGCCTCGCTCTGCTCATCTTCCCCACCAACAACGAACCTCGCCCCCGTCCGCATCCTACGCCCCGGGCGTACCAGCGCGCGCCAGACCCCAGACTCAAGCCGAGACAATAAGAGCATCTCGATCTCATGTCCTGATGGATATGAGCGCCCGTACAGCCGGGCCGGAAACACCCGACTGTCATTGAAGACCAGCAGGTCTCCTTCTCTGAGACAGTCTGGCAGGTCGTAGAACCTCCTGTGAGCTGTCCGGCCCGTGTCCCGGCTGAGCAGCATCAGGCGCGAGTGGTCTCGCGGCTCCGCCGGATTCTGGGCGATCAGCTCTTGCGGGAGGTCGTAGTCGAAGTCTGAGGTCTTCATTGGCAGTCCGACAGGCGTTCAGCAGCGTCTTACACGCACTCTGCTCTAGTCGCCGCCGGATGCGGGGCTTTCCGCCGTCCGTCTCGGCGCCGGAGATCTCCCAAACGTGGGAGCGCGATGGAAGAACGCCAGAAACGCTCCGAAGCACAGCACGAAAACGACCATCAGGCTGGATAGCTGGAACCCCTGTATGTAGAATCCCTGTACAGCGGACTCCGATAGCCACGAGATTCCTGAAGGCAGCGCGAGCGCGAGCACCGCCGCGGCAGTAGTCGCGCCGAGAGCGTGACCCATCTCGCGGGTCGTCTCCAGCATTCCCGAAGCGACGCCGCGATGTTTCAGTGGCAGTGAGTTCATCACTGTGGCGTTGTTGATCGGGTTGAACATATTCGTCCCAACCGAAATGGGAATCATCAACAGCGGCAGCGCCCAGAACGAGATACGTGATGCGGTGAAGCTCAATACAAGAAAGCCCCCGGCTATCACCACCATCATGACCGGTCGCATCAGCCTGGGCTGATATCTGTCATAGACCCATCCGGCCACCATCGGCATGAACAGTCCGAGTGTCTGGCTCGGCAGCAGCACGACCGTTACGTACAGCGGCGCCATGCCGAATCCCTCCTCCACCAAGATGGGCACAAGTGTCATCGTCGCCAGCATGGAAAAGTGATAGGTGACGTTCGTCGCGAGCGACAGAGAGAATGGCCCATCTCTGAAGTGTCGTACATCTACGATAGGGTTCGACACCCTACGCTCGACGAGGAAGAACACCCCGAGCATCACCAGGAACACGAGGTGCATCGGCAGGTGGTACGACAGTGCGTCGGGGGATACGTAAGACTCCTCTCCTGAGTGGAGATGCGACCCAGACAACACCAGCGCCACGCCCGCCGCCACCAGCAGCGCGCCTCCCAGCCAGTCCACCGGCCCGTCGTCCCGCTCGGACCTGATCGCAGCCTGACTGCGCACCATGGGAATGCACGCCAGGATAGAGAGAACTCCGAGGGGGACAAACGTCAGAAAGACCATCCGCCAGCTGACGAACTGGAGCATCACCCCAAAGAAGGCAAGGCCGATGAGCGTTCCAAACCTGGCGCCGATGATCGGAACGGCGAAAGCCCGCCCGCGTTCGTTCGGGTCGAAGTTGGCGGCGAGGATCGCGTTGGCGTTGCCCATGACCATCGCCGACCCCAGGCCGGCAATTGCGCGCCACGCGACGATGTGCCACAGCTCCTGCGAAATCGCGATCATGCCTGAACCGACCGTGGACAGAAGTATTCCCAGGAAGAAGACGCGAGCGTGACCGTATCTGTCCCCCATCCGCGCGCCGAGCAGCACAAACGCTCCGAGCATCATCAGGTAGATGATGACGATCCAGGCAGCGTCATCGACGCCAGTGCCGAACGCCTTGGCGAGCGTGGGAAGCGCGATCGCGACTGGCAGACTCGAAAGCTGAACGAGCATGTACGCCGCCGTCAACGCAAGAAGCGTCTCCTTGCGTCCCCTGCTTTCGAGCAGCGGTCGCAGCGCCGCGAACACGCCCAAGTTCACTCCTCTATTCGTCCGATCGGTTCGTCTGCCCGTCACCGCGGAGGCAACGGCGCAATACTAGCACGATTATCGGATCGGCACACGTACTGGATTCAGACATTTCCGATCACAGTTGGCAGCGCGCCCACCTCATCAGTCCGGCTATAATTAACTGACAGGCCATTTAACAAGATAGTCCTAACTAACATTTAGGTCAGGTCGTTATAACTGGTGAGCGCATGTCGCAGCGTGCCTCCGCTCCGGCAGCTCCCACCAGAGACGCAGGCAGTAATGGAAGACAGACAGGCGAATCGGCAGGTCGTCGATGACATCGTCAGGCGCGCGCAAGCGGGTGATCAGTCGGCGTTTGCCGAGTTGTATGAAAGACACTATGACCAGATCTTCAGGTACGTCTCGTTCAAGTGCGGCAATCGGCTCGAGGCCGAAGACCTCACCGGTGAGGTCTTCCTGAGAATGCTGGAGTCCATCGACAAATTCAAATTCCAGGGATTCCCGTTCACGTCCTGGCTGTACCGCATCGCGCACAATCTGGTTGTGGACAACTTCCGGCGCAAGGGCCGAAAGCCAACCGTGCCACTGGACAAAGTGCTGGACTTCTCCGGCGGAGCCGACGGCGAAATGGAAAAACAGGTACAGATAAGCTGGAGTATGCGCGAGGTGGTTGAGGCCATGAAGAACCTTACCGACCTCCAGCGCGAGGTTATAACACTGCGCTTCGTTGCCGGGCTGTCCATAGCCGAGACCGCAGACGCCGTCGGGAGGCGAGAGAACGCGGTCAAAGCGCTCCAGCACGCCGGCATACGAAAGCTCAGAAACATGATGGACCATCCGGGGCCTTTCACAGTTGCGACTCCGGAGCCGGAAACATGAATGTAAACATTTCTGACCTGAGAGATGAGAGATGAGCCAGGAGTTCAGTGAGGCTCTCAACGACTGCCTCGATCGACTGGTACAGGGTGACGACGTCCGAGAGTGCCTCCGCCGCTACCCGCAGCAGGCGAGCGAGCTGGAGCCGCTCCTTCACGTCGCCCTGGCCACAATCCGCGCCTCAGAAGAAGTCAGGCCGAACCCCGATGCCAAAGCGCGAAACTTCATGAGGTTCTCGGAAGCCGTCCAGGCACGCTCCGAACGCCCCGCGCCCAAACCGTCCTGGCTGTCTTTCCGGTGGATTCCACTGGCCCGCCCCGCTGCCGTTGGACTTGCGTTCATCTTCGTGTTCGTCCTTAGCGCTGGCGTCGCGACAGCCGCGTCGTCCGACTCGGTTCCCGGAGAGCCGCTGTACTGGGTCAAAGCCACCAAGGAAAACGTCGAGGGAAGGCTGCCTCGCTCAGACGACAGCCGAGCTAACTACGAGGCGGGCCTCGCCCAGGCCAGGGGCAAAGAGCTGGGCAAGCTGATCGAGCGAGGACAGTTCACCAGGGCCGACGTCACCATGCGGCGGATGAACGATCACCTGGTCCGCTTCACGCGCTACGCCGGAGTCACAGTGTCGGTGAACCCTGTAGAGATGCCGTCCAATCCGCCTGTTCTGATCGGGCAGATCAAGGCGGAGCAGCTCGTACAACGCCTGGAGCAAGACCGCGAGGTGTTCAGAGCCAAGCTCCGGCACATCCTCCCCAGACTCAACCCGCAGGACAGACGTCGTGCCGAGCAGGTCTTCCGCAGGACAGAACTCGGCTACTGGCTGCTGATCCACGCCATGAATACCAACAGCCGTCCGTACCTGGGCTATCAGGTCCACCATACCGGTCTGGCGCGTTAGAACAGAAATCACCCCCATATCCTGGAGATCGGGAGCACACACCCAATGAATGTCTTGTCTGCGCTGAAGCGGTGGCGGATCGTGGCCTTGATTGCAGTCCTCGTTGTCATCGCCGGTGGCGCTTACGTCGTCTATGGCAGCATAACAGGCACTGAATCGGGCGAATTGGAAGAGGACCAGCAGCTCGTCGCCGTTCGACGCGGCGATCTGATAAACGAGATCTCGGTTAGCGGCAGCGTCAGCTTTCCTGAACGCGAGAACATGACCTTCGGCTCAAAAGGCGTGGTCGCTGAGGTGCTGGTCAAGGAGGGCGAGCGCGTCTCGGAGGGCGACGTGATCGCGCGGCTCGACGCAGAGACCATCGCGCGGCTCGAACGTGAAGTCACCGAGGCGAGCGCCGAGCGCCGAGACGCTCAGGACGAGCTGGAAGACCTCGTCTCTCCCCCGGATCTCGCCGTCGCAGAAGCCAGACAGGCAGTGGCGCTTGCGCAGGACACTCTCGATGACGCCAACGACGCGCTCAACGAAGTCCTCTCTCCCACTGACCTGCAGATCAGCGACATGGCGTCCAGAGTCGCGGCCGCTGAGCGCGAGCTCCGAGACGCCGAAGACGCTCTGGAGGACGAGATGGAGCCGCCGTCCGCGCTCGAAATCGCTCAGGCTGATCGCAGCGTTGTCGAAGCCGAAATCGCGCTCGCCGACCTCGAAGACCCGCTCTCATCGCTCGAAATCGCGCTCGCGAACGACCGGGTGGCGAACGCCGAAGTCGCCCTTCAGAACGCGATGGAAGCCCTCCAAAAGTACGAATCTGGCCTGGACGACGAAGACGTCTCCAAAGACCTCGCCGACGCGCGACAGGATCTGGAAACAGGCAGGACGAATCTAGCCAACGCAAAGACAGATTACACCGTCGCGCAACGCGATTCGGATACCAGGATCAGCGACGCGCAGAAGACTCTCGACGATGCCGGACAGGCATACGCCAACACTTTCGACAGATGGCTCGGCATCGTTCGGACGCCAGACTCGCTCGACCCCGACTACGAAGCCGCGCTCGAAGGATACGGCGTCGATCTCGACGCGCTGTTCTCCGAACCGAATCGCGGCGCCGGTCTATCCTTCGGAGAATCGGTCCCGCTCGACAGTCCAGATACGGCATGGAGCGAGACACACGTCCACGTGTGGCTGCACTTTTCGAGACAGGACCTGGAGCCGACCTGTGACCCTGACTACCTTCCGACATCGGTTAGAATCTGCATCGAACAGGAGTTCCGCTCGACTGGCGAGGCATATCAGGACGCCATTGATGGCAAAGCAAAAGCCGACGCCGACGCGCGCAACGCCCTCGCGGCGGCGCAGGCGAGCATAGACTCCTCGCAGTCGGCCATCGAAAACGCGGAAGAGCGCATCGAAGACCTTACCGAGCCGATAGACCCCATCGTTCGGACAGAGATGGAGTCCGCCGTCCGTGTCGCCGAAGAAGACCTCGCCGACGCCAGGCAGAGTCTCGCCGACCTGCTAAATCCGACTGATGCGTTGGAAGTCGCATCTGACTTGCGCGAGATCGAGGTTGCGCGGGCGACGCTGGCGGATGCTCGCGAGCGTCTCGCCGATCTGAACGAACCCGAAGACGCCGCCACCATAGAAGAGCTTACTGCTAAAGTAGAGCTTGCGCGCGCGAATCTCGAAGACCTGAAATCGCGGCAGACGGAGCTGCTTTCGGGAGAGAACCGCCCAGACTATCCCGCGGCGTTCCACGCCGTCGCCGTCGCGCGGCTGACCCTCGCCCAACGCCAGGAAGACTTGGGCGATCTCATCAGCGATCCGGACCCAATTGATCTCGATCTGCTTACTGCAAAAGTAGAAGCCGCGCAGACGCTTCTCGAAGAGTCCCAGGAACGACTTGCCGACGCATCCGGGCTCAGGGCGCCGTCGGACGGCTTCATATCCCGTGTGGATGCCGAGGAGGGCGAGGACATCGAGGCAAACGACATAGTCGCCGTCCTGGTGGATACCGGAGTAGTGGAGATAGACGGCTCCGTAGATGAGATAGACGTGCTGTCTATCGAGCCGAACGCGGCGGCGGCGGTCAACATGGACGCACTGCCCGATCAGACCATCCCCGGCAAAGTCTCGTTTGTCGGCGCCGAAGCCTTAGAGCAGCAGGGCGTGGTCAGCTACCCCGTGCGTATCGAGATAGAGCTGCCGCCAGACCTGAAGGCGCCGGAGGGTCTCAGCGCGGTCGCGGCTATCATCCTCAGTCGTGAGATGGACGTGCTCCTGATTCCGGCCAACGCCATTCGCGGCACGTTCGACAATCCGCTCGTACACATGATGGTGAATGACGAACCGGTCGAAACTCCTGTCAGTCTGGGCAACAGCGACGACTTCTGGACAGTCGTCACCGACGGTCTCAACGAGGGCGATATGGTAGTCGCGGTCGCGCCCGAGGGCCAGGACGTCGAGTTCTTCATCGGTGGTGAAGAAAACGGCAACGGCGGTGGCGAACAGCGCAGACGCAGACCGCAGTAGATCTCAGGTAGCTGCCAAATGTCTCTAATCCAACTGGAAGACGTAACGAAGATATACAAGATGGGCGAGGTCGAAGTGGGTGCCCTCCAGGGGGTCACGCTCGAAATCGAAGAGAGCGAGATGACCGCCATAATGGGCTCGTCCGGCTCAGGCAAATCTACTTTGATGAACGTCCTCGGCTGCCTCGACGTCCCAACCAGCGGAAGCTATTTTCTCGACGACGAAGATGTCAGCTCGCTGTCAGACAACCGACTTGCCGAGATCAGAAGCCGCCAGATAGGCTTTGTGTTCCAGACCTACAACTTGCTGCCGCGTCTGACCGCGCGGGCCAACGTTGAGCTGCCCTTGATGTACGGCGCTAGCTCGAACCGCAGACAGCGCGCACTCGACGCGCTGGAACGTGTCGGACTTGCCGACCGCGCGAACCACAAACCCACCGAGCTATCCGGCGGACAGCAGCAGCGAGTGGGCATAGCGCGCGCGCTGGCCAAAGAGCCACGTATCCTGCTCGCCGATGAACCCACAGGAAACTTGGACAGCGCTTCCAGCGAAGAGATAATGGACATCCTGAAGCAGCTCAACGAACAAGAGGGGCTGACAGTCATCCTGGTTACCCACGAGGACGACATCGCTGCCCAGACGCGGCGGATTGTTACCATGCTCGACGGACGTGTGGTCAGTGACGAACAGTGAATTCTATGCGCGAGATTATTGACGTAAGAGACTTTGAATCTCTCATGGTGGAGATTGACCAAATATACGACCGCAGCAATTGTGAGATAGAGACGCTGTGAACCCTCTAGACATACTTATGACCGCGCTTCGCTCGCTCGCGTCTAGCAAACTTCGCGCCGCGCTGACTCTGCTCGGCATAGTTATTGGCGTAACCGCCGTGATAGTTCTCATCTCGCTCGGTAGAGGAGTTCAGCAGTCGATCACTTCGGAGTTCGAGTCGCTTGGCACCAACCTCATCACGGTTACACCTGGATCTAGCGAGGGGGATGGATTTGGCGCGTTTTTCGGAGCCGGTGGAGATGACGACACACTGACACTGAACGACGCCTACGCACTCCTCGATCCCGTCAGCGCGCCCTCGGTAGTCGCCGTTGCGCCGGAGATCAACACTTGGGCACAGGTCGAGTTCGGCAGAAGCTCAGACGACACCACCATCCTGGGAGTTACCGCCGACTATGACGAAGTCCGCCTCTACGTCACCGAGCAAGGCGAGTTCATCTCGCCCGTCCACGTCCGCGACGCCGCCTCCGTAGCTGTACTTGGCGCGGACATCTCCGAGTCGCTTTTTGGGCTGAGAAGTCCGGTCGGACAGACTCTCAAGCTCAACGGCAAGCCATTCACCATCATCGGCGTTCTGGAGAGCAAAGAGGGAGGCTTCTTCGGCTTTCTGGACCGCAACATAATGATCCCCATAACTACCGCCCACTACCGTCTGCGTTTCCAGCCCAACTCTAGGGGCGAGATCCAGGTCGGAAGCATCAGCGTTCAGGCAGCGTCCAGTGAGGTCACCGAGGACGCGGAGCGTGAGATAAGCGAGATCCTGCGCCTGCGCCATCGCATCCTCGATGAGGACGACTTCACCATAACCACGCAGGAGCAGGCGCTGGAGGCGATCGAGAGCGCGGTCGGTGTTTTCACCATCTTCCTCGGCAGCATCGCCGCCATAAGCCTCCTTGTCGGCGGCATCGGCATAATGAACATCATGTTCGTCTCCGTAACCGAGCGCACACGCGAAATCGGCATCCGAAAGGCTATGGGAGCGAAGCGCCGCGACATCCTGCTCCAGTTCGTAACCGAAGCCTCCATGCTCAGTTTCGGCGGAGGACTGGTCGGGTTGGCTCTGGGAGGGCTCATTACTATAGCGATGAACGGCCAGGACTTCCTCAACGGCCCGCCGCTGGAGACATCCATAGACGTCCAGATCACACTGCTGGCGCTGGGTGTATCCATCGGCATCGGCCTCTTCTTCGGCATATATCCTGCCATGCGCGCCGCCAGGCTGCACCCCATAGACGCGCTGAGGTACGAGTAGAACAGCTTCGACCTCGCCTATCAGCGGCCTGCGATTGTCAGGCTCCTCCCACGTGACCCCACCTCTGAGCCAATTCATGAAACTGCTTTTGGAATTTAACTTGATGTTAACCTTGCAATCCGCCTAGTCAGAAGTAGTACAATGCACCGTTAGAAGCAGGTGAAACAGTTTCGCTAGGGGATTAGTTCCTCTCCCGGAGCTTGGCGAGGAGGATCGCTCCAGCGAACATCTTATGACAGAAATCGCCCGCATTATCGGTATAGCGCTCCGCCACAAGTGGAGGCTCATAGGAGCCTACGTAGGCATGGTCGGAGCGCTGATTTCGTTTGTACTGATCCCGAGGTACTTGCGGCAGGCGATCGACGCGGTCGAGGAGGCGCTCAAGACCGGCTCCTACAGCCAGGATACGTTCATCACTATTGTTGGAATCATCCTCGGGCTGAGCGTCATCAGGGGCGTGTTCTCCTTCGGCCAGCAGTATCTGGGCGAGGCGCTGTCTCAGTCGGTCTCGTACGACATCAGGAACTCGCTGTACGACCACGTACAGCACATGAGCTTTGGCTTCCACGACAGGTACCACACCGGAGCGCTCATGTCGCGCGCGATCACCGACGTCGAGAACATCCGCATGTTCATCAACATGGGCCTCGTTCGCACCCCCTACTTCCTGGCTCTCTTCTTGGTGGTGGCCATAATCCTGTTCGTCAAGGACTGGAGGCTCGGCCTGATAAGCGCCAGCTTCATGCCGGTAGTGATGATCTACTCTGCCATGATCCGGCTAAAGATGCGCAACATCTGGCTCATCGTCCAGGAAAAGATGGCCGAAATGAGCACCGTGCTCCAGGAGAACTTCACCGGAATCCGTGTGGTCAAGGCGTTCGCCGCCGAGTCGCATGAAGAGGCGAAGTTCGAGCGCCGCAACCGCGAGGTTGCCTCTCACTTCATCGAGGCCGAGAGGATGCGCGCCTCCAGCACCTCTTTCATGCTCTTCACCTTCCTGATGGCGATGGGTCTGATTCTCTTCTTCGGCGGTCGGCGGGTAATCAGCGGCGACATGTCCGTTGGCGAGCTTGGGGAGTTCATCTTCTACCTACAGATGCTCCAGATGCCCGTTCGCATGGCCGGATGGCTCGTGAACTCATACGCGCGAGCCGCCTCAGCTGGACAGCGGCTGTTCGAGATACTGGATGCGAAGTCCCCGGTACAGGACGCGACAAACGCGCGGGAGCTCAGGAGGCCTCGCGGTCATGTGAAACTCGAGAACGTCACCTTCAGCTACGACCACACCAGGCGCGTTCTGAGGGGGATCGATCTGGAGGCCAGACCCGGACAGGTCATCGCGCTTCTGGGCGCGCCGGGAAGTGGAAAGACCAGCGTCGTCAACCTGATCCCGCGCTTCTACGACGTCACCGGCGGCCGGATAACCATAGACGGCGCCGACATACGCAACGTCACACTCGAGTCGCTGCGGCGCAACATCGGCATCGTACAGCAGGACGTCTTCCTGTTCACAACCTCGATCCGCGAGAACATCTCATACGGCAACGTCGAAGCCACTCAGGAGATGATCGAACGGGCGGCCAAGATCGCCCAGATGCACGAGTTCATCCAGACGCTGCCTGACGGTTACGACACCCACGTAGGCGAGCGCGGCTCGACGCTCTCGGGCGGACAGCGGCAGCGAATGTCGATCGCTCGCGCCGTGCTGCTCGATCCGCCAGTCCTGATTCTCGACGACTCCACGTCCAGCGTTGACGCGCAGACTGAAGCGCAGATCAGAGCGGCCATGGAGTCAGTGATGGAGGGCAGGACCACGTTCGTGATCGCCCACCGTCTCAGCACCGTGCATAGAGCAGACAGCATCGTCGTAATGAAAGACGGGCAGATCGCGGAGCAGGGCACCCACCAGGAGCTGCTGGAACACAATGGCCTCTATAGGGAGATCTACGACTTGCAGCTCCGCCCGCAGGAGGAAGTGATGCGCGAGATAGAGTCTCCAATCCCGGCATCCAGCAGATAGAGCGCGCAATGACCAGGCACTGCACACATGCAACCCGCGTAAGGACTGAACTCCCATGATGATGGGCGGATTCGGATTCGGTGGCAACAGCGCTCGCCGCGGACATCCCGACGAGGAGATGTTCGGCTCCGTTTACGATCAGCGAGTAGTACTCAGGCTGCTGCCCTACATCTGGCCCTTCAAGAGACTGGCCATCATCTCAGCGATTGCGATGCTGATATACACCGGCACTCAGGTCGCCATTCCTTGGGCGGTCAAAATCGCCATCGACCGTTTCATAGACGTGGGCGACCTCGGCGGTCTGACCTGGATGTTCGCTCTGTTCATCGCGATCGCCGCCTTGAACTGGGCAATGAATTTCACCATGCAGTTCTCGATGGAGAAAGTCGGTCAGGGCATTCTCTACAACCTGCGGCGTGACGTCTTCCACCACGTGCAGAAGCAGTCGGTATCGTTCTACGACAGGACCGAAGTGGGCCGGATGATGTCCCGAGTCCAGGGCGACGTAGGCCAGCTACAGGAGTTCGCCGCGCTTGTCGTAATGACGCTCGGAGAGCTTCTCGGCCTGGTTGGCATCGTCGTCGCCTTGCTGCTCCTCGACCTTCAGCTTGGACTGATAACGCTCATCGTTCTGCCTCTGCTCATCCTGACCATGATGATATGGCAGCCGCTCATGCGCAAGGCATTCATCGAAGTGCGTCGCACTATCTCAATAGTAAACGGTGAGCTCAATCAGAACATCACGGGCGTTCGGGTAGTCCAGGCGATGAACCGGCAGGACCGCAATCTGGGCGGGTTCAACAACCTGAATTCCGATCATCGCGAAGCCAACTTGACGGCGAGTCGGCTGTCCTCCGGCCTGATACCCGTCGTCGATATTCTGACAGCGGTAGCGATTGGTCTAGCCCTCTTCTTTGGGTCCCGGATGATCGGTGGCGGCGGCCTCGAAATTGGCACTCTGATCGCTTTCATCCTGTACATCCAGCGATTCTTCGACCCCATCCGCAACCTCACCATGATGTACACACAGCTCCAGCGCTCGATGGCCTCAGGCTCCCGTATTTTCGACCTGCTCGACTGGGAGCCCGACCTCGTGGACGAGGAAGACGCCACCGAGTTGCAGGGAATCAGCGGAGAGATCGAGTTCAAGAACGTCAGCTTCAGCTACGTGGATGGCGAAGATGTCCTGAAAGACGTCAACGTTCACATCGAACCTGGCGAAGTGGTTGCGATCGTCGGCCCAACGGGTGCGGGCAAGACTACCATGATAAGCCTGATGTCGCGCTTCTACGACGTCGAGCAAGGCAGGGGTACCGTCGCAGTCGACGGCTACGACATCCGCAAAGTGGTGAGAAGCAGCCTTGCTAACCAGATGAGCATGGTGCTTCAGGAGCCTTACCTGTTCTCAGGCACTGTCAGGGAAAACATCAAGTATAACCATCCCGAGGCGACCGACGGGCAGATGATCGAGGCCTCGCGAGCCGTAGGAGCGCACGACTTTATCATGGCGCTCGAAAACGGCTACGACACCTTCCTCGCCGAGCGCGGCGTCAACCTGAGCGTAGGACAGCGCCAGCTGCTGAGCTTCGCGCGCGCTATCGTAGCAAACCCCAGAATCCTGATCCTGGACGAAGCCACCGCCAACATCGACAGCTATACCGAACTCCTCATCCAGCGGGCGCTGGAAGAGCTGCTCAGAGACCGCACTGCTGTCGTAATTGCCCACAGGCTCTCCACCATTCGAGGAGCCGACAAGATCGTCGTCCTGAACTTCGGCGAGGTCATGGAAATAGGCAACCATGACCAGCTCATGGCCGACGACGGACTCTACGCTCACCTCTACAAGATGAACTACGCCGCCATCGACGAGGCGCTCCCCGCATCCCGCAACGGCCACTAGGCCCTACTGCTCTACTCCGTCCGCCAGCGGAAGCATCCGTGAAACAAAGCGCCTGACCAGTTCAGCGTTTGGCTCTATGTCCGGCTCCTCCAGATGGCCATGGTAGAAGTTGGAGTGAAAGAGTTGCGCCGCGACGATTCCGGCCCTGAGCGTGTCGTCGTCAAGTTCGGCGGCGATTCGGCGAGCCGCGTCTATCATCGCTCGGTGGCTTCCATAGGACATTCCTCGCCGCTGGGCGACCGCCATGATCGCATGGGACGCCGCGCCCCACAGCTTCTCCGAACCCTGAATCTCATCACCCGCGGCGAATTCTCGCTCCGCCGCAATTAGAAACTCTTGAGCCGTCTGCGTATGCTCATCAGTTAACATATCCTGTGACCCTCCGATTCGGCGCGCGCTGTTCTCGTGTTGATTCTACCAGACCAGCGCCACTGACGAGCCACACATTTCGAAAGACTTAGACGGAACCGATAGCAGTTAAGTGTTTTCTCTAGTCTGAATCAGCTATGACGTGGTTATAGCCCACCATCTGAGCGGACACCAACTGCGCGTACAGTCCCCCACTCTCAATGAGTTGAAGATGAGTCCCCTGCTCTACCACCTGACCATCGTCGAGCACCAGTATCTTGTCGGCGTCGCGAATCGTCGACAGCCTGTGCGCGATCACGACGGTCGTCCGACCTTCCATTAACCTGCCGAGCGCGTCTCGAACCGTCGCCTCACTGATGGCATCCAGGTGCGACGTCGCTTCGTCCAGAATTAGCACCGGCGCGTTCTTTAGAATCGCGCGCGCAATCGCGATCCGCTGACGCTGACCGCCCGAAAGCTGCATCCCCCTCTCTCCGACCTGCGTGTCGTACCCGTCCGGGAAAGAGTCGATAAACTCCGCCGCGTTCGCCTGTCTAGATGCCTCCTCGACTTCGGAGTCCGTCGCATCATGCCGCCCCAAGCGGATATTCTCGCGGATCGTGTTGTTGAACAGATACGTGTCCTGCGCGACCAGTGCGATGCGACTACGCAGGTCGTCGAGCCTGAACTCGTCCAGTCGGTGGTCTTCCAGAGAGATGTCGCCCCGATCCGGGTCCCAGAACCGCATCATCAGGTATGCGCTCGTCGTCTTGCCCGCGCCTGAGCGGCCAACGACGGCCACCGTCTGTCCAGCCCCGATCCCGAACGACACGCCAGCAAGCGCCTGTGGATCGCCGTCTGAGTAGGCGAATGCCACGTCCTGGAACTCGATTGACGGCCTATCCGACAGTCGTTCTCCGCCAGCTCCAGTCACGCCGGGACCGTCCTGTACCGGCACAGCCTCGTCGTGGACCGCAAGTATCCTGCGGGACGCGGCCAGCGTCTCCATCATCTGCTTCATGGTGCGCGCCAGCTCGATCACCGGACTGAACGACGCCAGTGCGAGCACGCTCACAAGAGGCAGCTGCGTCCTGGCGATCTGGCCTTCGAGCACTAGCCACACACCCATAGCCAGCACCGCGAGGCCCCCAAGCCCCATCATGGCCTCCATGAAGCCTATCTGAAATGCCTGCGACTTCTGGAACCTGCCCAGGTAACCGGCATATGCCCAACCCTTGTCAGTAAGCTCGTCGTTGCGGTCGGCCCCACGTCTGAACGCCGAGATCTCCCGCATCCCCTGGATGCTGTCAACCATGAAGGCGTGGATGTCCCCCATGCGCCCGCGGATCTCGTCGCCAAGACGCTCGATTCGCGTATTCGCGAAGTA
>JAAXHZ010000079.1 GCA_012270625.1 Dehalococcoidia bacterium
AAGGTTCAGGGTTTCAGGAAGTTCCAAAGAGTGCTGATTCCAAACGTCTCCGGCGCCCATGAGCTCCCGCGAATAGAGTACGCGTACTTTGACCCGTACACGGGAGAGTACGTCACCCTCACGAGCCAATCGCTCCGGGTCGAAGTGCTCTCAGACGCAGACTCTTCCGCGACGGAGCCGTTAGCCTCAACAATGGAAGACGAGGAGGCCGCGCCAGACATTCGTTACATTAAACCTGAGCCTGGGTCACTGGGTCGGGCCGAACGACCGCTTACGTCCAGCGGTGTGTTCTGGGGAATGTGGCTGACTCCGATTGTGGGAATCGTCGCAATCGCGGCATCGCTGGCACATACGAGACGCCGCTCGTCGTCCTCGAACGCTATCGAATACATTCGCGCGAGGGAAACGGTGTTGGCGAGGCTCGCTAATATCGAGAGTGGAGCGTCCGCAACGGACGCGGCAAGCACGGCCCTTCATGGATACCTGGACGTAAGGCTGGGGCGCTCAACAGGCGGCCTTCCGACAGATGAGATCGCTGGCCTTCTCGACCAGCATGGCGTGACGTCGGACACGACCAATCAGCTCGTATCCTTGCTGGAGAGGATTGCCGAAATACGTTTCGCCCCATACGAACTTGCCGATTCGGAAGAAGTCGGACGGGAGGTGGACGCCATAGTGCGCAAGCTAGATGAGGAATTTGCGGAGTGAGGACGGCAGCTGTTTTCACTCTTGCTATCGCGGCGACGCTGTTGCTGGCAATTCCGGTCGCGGCGGACGAGTCTATGGACCTCGACGCCTTCAGAGCCGCAAATCTTCTGTACGAGGACAGCAAGTTCGAGGAGGCCGCCCGCAGTTACGAACACCTCGTGAGACTGGGCTACCAGGACGCGACGCTCTACTACAACCTGGGTAATGCCTATTACAGAATGGAGGACCCCGGGCGCGCGCTGCTCAACTACCTCCGAGCCAAGAGGCTTGCGCCGTTCGACGGAGACATAGAGGCCAACCTTGCCCTGGTTCGTGAGAGCGTCGGCGCGCCTGGGTCTTCCAATGAGCGTCCGACACCCGTCCTGGTGCAGCTCGCCGACTGGACTCCCTGGGTGTCGTTCAACGCTGCCGCTGTCATATCGCTTATCTGCTGGCTGTCCATCTGGGTGGCTGTCCTGGCATCCTTGTGGTGGCGTCAGTCCGCAGCCGTAAAGCGCGCAGCCGTCGCGGCGGCTTTCGGATTCGTCCTCTTTGGCTGTCTCACGGTGGGAAACCACTTGAGTAGAAACTACTGGAGCCAGACCGGAGTCGTCATTGCTCAGTCCGCCGATGTATTGGAAGCTCCTAATACGAGGGCAAGAGTAGAGATCAACCTCGACGCCGGCCGCGAGGTAGGTGTCATAGACACACACGCCGGATGGACGCGGATCAGGCTGCCAAGGACTGAGCTGGAGGGCTGGGTGACATCTGCAAACATCGAGACGGTCCTCCGACAGGACGGCTAAACAGCAGCTCCTGTCCCCACATGCGGCGCCGGGTTGGCCTGTCCATCCGATACTTCTAATTAGCGACCTTACAAAACAAGTCCAAAACCTAGCCTGAAATTCAGTTTGTTTCGCGCACATGCGCGGAGTAGAATTGGTGACTGACGTTTCATGGCTAATCTTTCGCATTTACGCCCCCGCCACGCCAGGCTGCCACCCACCCTCGATGCGTTCAGGCACCGTGGATTCCAGTTGCTGTGGCCCGCCAACTTCTTCTCATTCATCTCCCGTTGGATGCAGATGACGCTCCTCATCTGGCTGGTACTGGATATGACCGGTTCACCGTTCCTGGTAGCGCTGGTCGGCTTCTTTGGAATGATTCCCCTACTGCTCTTCGGAGCCTTCGGGGGTGTCCTCGCGGACAGGGTGGACCGCCGCAAGCTACTCATATCTACTCAGTTCATCAACCTCGTCGCGGGCGTTGTCATGCTGGTTCTGCTGCTCACCGACATAGCGCAGTACTGGCACAGCTACATCGTCGTCCTGGTGAGCGGATTGGGTTGGGCGTTCGACATGCCGGCGCGGCGCTCGATGGTGATGGACGTTACTGGGCGCGGCGGCGTGACGAACGCGATGGCGCTCGACTCGGTCGGTATGCACGCGAGCAGAATGCTTGGGCCCGCGATTGCGGGCTTCCTGATACAAGCAGTTGGGATAGCCGGCGGCTACTTCGTCATCGTCGCGCTGTACTTAGTTGCGATCTTGTTAATGATGGGCCTGAGACTGCCGCCTCGAGAGATTCAGGCGACAAGCCACAGCATTACGAGAAATCTGGCCGAGGGCTTCGTTTACGTCAGATCAAACCGCGTCATCCTGGGCACGGTAATCGTGACGGTTCTGATGAACCTGCTGCTGTTCCCGTACATGCAGATGGTGCCGGTAATAGCGAAGGAGACCCTCAATGTCGGCCCAGGGCTCATGGGCATTCTCATGGGCGCTGACGGGCTGGGGGCGATCATCGGGTCGGTGGCGATAGCGTCATTCGGCCAGCTGAGATACCACGGCCGCGTCTATCTCGGCGGATCGATGATCGGGCTCATCCTAGTACTGGCGTTCGCCGCGTCCCAGTGGTTTGCGGTGTCGCTGCCGATCTTGGTGCTCCTAGGCCTCGGAACGGCAGGGTTCGGCACGATGCAAGCGACGATCGTGGTTATCTCATCGTCCGATGAGATGAGGGGACGCGCGCTCGGAGTAATCTCGCTGGCCATCGGCGTGGGGCCAATCGGCGCTCTGCTTATAGGCGCGCTCGCCGAGACAACGTCCCCTGCCAGCGGAATCACGATCTTCGCGATCCTTGGAATACTGTCACTCAGCGCCGTCTCACTCCTGATGCCGGAGCTCAGGGCGCCGATGGGCCAGCGGCAGGTTGAGGGCCGCAGACCCGGTGGAGGTCGGACTGCCGCACAGCACCTGCAAGATCTCGCGACGGACTCACGCGCCGAACGAGGCGCGGAACCTGTGTAGAGTTACCTCGGGCTCGATCGGCGCCACAGGCAGGTACTCTTCCTCCTGAATCTTGGCGACGATGAACCACGGACCGTCCTCTCGCAGCGCCTGAAGCAGCGCAGCTTCGAGCTCCTCCTCGTCCGAGACAGTCGCGGTGTTGCGAATGCCGCACGCATTGGCCACACCTTCGAGGTCTGTGCCAAAGGCGGTGTGGCTCGCCTGGTAGCCTGTCTGCGCCCATTGTTCGTTGTCCCAGACGATCACTATGAGGTTGGCCGGCTTCTCCCGGCCGATTGTCGAGATCGTCCCCATATTCATGAGCAGCGATCCGTCACCGTCGAGCGACAGTACCTTTTCTTCAGTGGACAACGCCATCCCTAGCGCGATCGATGAGCACAGCCCCATGGAGCCGTAGGTGTAGAAGTTGCGGTCACGGTGCCCAGCGTGCCACAGCTCGTCGGTTGTAGGACCGAGATTGGACACGACCGCGATGTCTCCGATGAGATCCTTGATCCTCTTTGTCGCAGAAAACCTATGCAAGTTTTCCTCCGTGAAGCATCGGCGTCATGCAGAGAGCCAGAGGTTGGCGGGCCGCGTAGCAGAGTTCGAGAGCGCCCGAAACGCGCATCTGAAGTCGATCGTCCGTATCCAGTGTGTAGTGCTGGATGCCGAGAGTGTCCAGGATGGGTCTCGTAGCTCTACCCATCGCGACTTGTGCGATGTTGAACTCCCCCACTTCACCACGCAGGTTTATGAACATCGGAATTGGCACCCTCGCTGGCAAGCATAGACTGGCCAGCGCGTTGACGCAGTTGCCGAATCCGCTC
The DNA here is from genome assembly GCA_012270625.1 of Dehalococcoidia bacterium. The sequence goes on from JAAXHZ010000079.1 coordinate 3,806, forward strand.
GACTGCATGAACACGGCCGCGTTTCGACCGGTCGCGTAGGCGCCCGCGGCTATACCGATGGCCTCCTCCTCTCGCGACGCCGACACGACGTGAAAGTAGTCGTCCGCCTCCATCAGGCTCGTCACCCGGTGGATACTGATGTCGGGGACGTAGGCGATCAGCGACACGCCGGAATCCTTCAGACACTCGACAATAGTTTCGGCCCAGTTCATGACTCAGATTCCCATTACGTGATAGCCGGTGTCCACGTGAATCACCTCACCGGTTATGCCGGATGACATGTCGGAGCACAGGAACAGCGCGGTGTTCGCCACTTCTTGATGGGTAATGTTTCGTCCCATTGGAGAGCGGTCCGAGTGAGCGCGCTTCATGTCCCGGTATCCGCTGATGACTCGCGAGGACAGGGTATCCACTGGACCCGCGCTGATGGCGTTAATGCGGATGTTTTCACGGCCCAGGTCCCATGCGAGCTGCCGAACTTCGTTTTCGAGCGCGGCCTTTGCCGTGCCCATCACGTTGTATCCGGGGAAGACTCGGTCGGACGCCTGGAACGTCATTGTGATAATGCTGCCGCCTTTCTGCATGAGCGGCGCGGCCTGCCTCGCGACCGACACGAGTGAGTACGCGCTGATGTCAAGAGCTAGTCGAAAGCCCTCTCGTGGTGTGTCGATGAACGGTCCGCCCAGGTCTTCCCTATTGGCAAACGCCACTGAGTGCACGATGATGTCGAGACTGCCCATTTCGGCGCGGACCGTCTCGAATGCGTTCTCGACCGAGGTATCGTCGCTCACGTCACACGCAATGAGCGGCGCGCCCGATGAAAGACCGGACGCGAGCCTCTCCACGCCCGGCCTGATACGGTCGTTCAGGTACGACAGAGCCACGCGAGCGCCAGCCTGGTCGAGCGCGCTGGCTATGTGCCAGGCGATGCTGCGCTGGTTTGCAACACCGAATACGAAGGCGTTTCTTCCCTCAAGATCTATAGCGTACAAGCAGGACCTCCGTGGCGACAGGTTCCCAGTCGCCGCTACGCATTTTACGCAGATCAGATGTCCCGTACAAGCTCAGCTGAGCTTAACGCAGGGTCTTTTCACCATCGAGTATCGTACATGCAAAGCGGGTTGGATCACCCTCACCCCAGCCCTCTCTCTGAGGGAGAGGGAGTCTGAAAGATCGCGTGCCCAGACCAGAATCCTACCGGCTACACGGCCTGCCAGTATCGACGTCCCTCGACTCGCGCCAGTCTCCCGAAGCCGGGCGCGGGAAAGTGTCCCGAAATGACGAGAGAGTGATCTCTTTCCATTCTATCGAACAGCTCGGCCCGACTCGCGCGAGACAGCTTCGCATTGGTGTCCGCTCTCGGACTCCAGTCGGTGTGATGCGCCTGAACCGGCACGTGGGCTGCGTCTCCCAAGACGACAGCGCTCTCGCCCGCCGACGTTATCAGCACGCTCGTGTGGCCCGGCGTATGGCCCGGAGTGGGCAGCGCCGTCAGGTGGTCGGTGATCGCCTGATCGCCCTCGATCAGGTCGAGCGCCCCTGCGTCCATGAGCGACATGACTTTCTCTCTTATGTACGCGAACATGCTCATCCCCGCGCGCCGGGTGAACGTGTCCCAGTCGGCCTTCGGCGCCAGGTATCGCGCATTGGGAAAGTATGGGACAAGCTCGCCGTCAGACGAGACGGTGTTCCAGCCGACGTGATCGCGGTGCAGGTGCGAGATTACGACAGTGTCCACGTCTTCCCGCCTGATGCCCTTCGCAGCCATGTCGGCCGCCAGCAGACCCCATTCCGAGTTGTCGAAAGGGTGGTCTCCTTCACCCAGACCGGTGTCAATCAGGCACGTGTGGTCGCCAAGAGTGACCACAAAGGAGCCGACGTTCATCCTGAGGAGGCCCTCACCGGTGAGATGGTCCCGGTAAGGGTCCCACTCAGAGGCTTCTATGGACGGAAAGAAGTCGGACGGCTGAAAGTGGATGTGCCCATCGGTGAGCGAGGTTATCCTCGCGTCGCCGACGCGGATCGTGTGGTCTGCCACAGCGCGGCTCCTATCGGTTGTAACGCTCAGTGATAGCTCGGAATAACGTCTCTTCCGAGCGCGTGGAGCTGGTCCATCATCATCTCGGGCGGACACGCGGGCCTGGCGACGAACTTGGTCGCGCCGGCGTCTATGTACTCATCGATCAGCTCCCGCATACGGTCTGCGGTGCCGAACGCGGAGAACCCGTCGTAGTCCACGTCGGTCCTTCGACGCAGCATGTAAGGCTCCGCTATTCGGCGAGCCTCTTCGTATGTGTCGGCGATGCAGTAGCTGAACAGCGCCCCGTAGTGATCGTCCTCTATCTCGTTGCCGAACTCGGGCGCCATGGACTTGATCTGGGAAACGCCTTCGTCCACCTCCTTGGGCGTGGCCTGAGACACAAGCCAGCCGTCGCCGATCCTCGCGGTACGCCTGATCGCGAACTCGCTGCGTCCGCCAATCCATATCGGGGGCAGCTCGGCCTGCACGGGCTTCGGCTGGACCGTAACGTTGTGGAGCGTGAAGTATCGCCCCTCGAACGACACGTCGTCCTGCGACCACAGCAGTCTCATGACTTGGATGGCCTCGTCCGTCCTGCCTCCGCGCTGCCGTTTGGGGACGCCGCAAGCCTCGTACTCTCGCTCGTCGCCCGTTCCAAGTCCGACCGCTGGCAGAGACCTCCCACCGGAGAGGAAGTCGAGCGTGGCGACCTCCTTCGCGAGCACGGTAGGGTTGCGCAGAGGGAGCGCGAGCACGTTCGTGCCGAACTTCAGGTTGCTGGTCCGGGCCGCGATGAAAGACAGCGCTATCATCGGCTCCATGTTGACGACCTCGGATACTATCCGGTCGCTCAGCCACAATGAGTCCACGTCGAGTCGCTCACACGTGTCTGTGTACTCCCACAGGTGTTCCGGGTCCTCGGACGGGAACGGCCATCCGCCGAAGCCCACGCCGATCTTGACTGACATCTGTCCCTCCTGAAACTCGAACAGCCGCCCCACTGGCCCTCGGCAGAGCAGCCTTACAAGCTAGAGAAATCTGGCGGGGCTGAATGAGGCGAGGTGATCATTTGGATTGCCGTTAAGCATACCAGTGATGGCCTCGCCTGTGGCGAGACTTAGCAGTATGCCGTTCCTGAAGTGCCCGGAGGCTATATAGACGTTGTCGTACTCAGGCAGCGGCCCTATGACCGGCACGTCATCGGCTGAACCCGGCCTGAGACCCGCGACGCTCCAGTTGAGATCGGCGTCTCTCAGCGACGGGACGAGAGCCGCGCCCAGTCCCAGTATGGCGTGCACGCTGCCAGCGGTCACTCTGGCGTCGAACCCGACCTCTTCGACAGTGGCTCCGGCTATCACAGACCCGTCGTTGCGCGGCACTAGCAGACCCCACGAGCCGTGGATTACGCTTCTGATTCCTCCCTGAGTGGGACGCAGATTCAAGTTGACTCCCCTGACGGGCTTCACCATCGGCTGTCCGGCGAGGCTCGGACTGCGTTCACCGTAGAGCCACGTATCCATCAGCCCGGTCCAGGCTCCCGCTGCCAAGACGACGTTTCCAGCTCGCACCGGCCCTTCACTGGTGTTCGCACCGGTGACTCGTCCTCCGTCCATCAGCAGCCCGGTGACTTCGACGCCCTGTCTGATGATCGCGCCCTGTCGCCCTGCTGCGCCCGCGAGAGCATCGGACAGTCTCTGGTTGTTCACGCGGCAGACTTCGGGTTCGTAGATGGCCCCCATCACAGCAGGGTTGAGCGCGGGTTCCATCTGGAGCAGATCGTCGGACTCTACCCACATGGCGTCCGCGCCCAGAGCGGCTAGCTGACGCCGCAGTCCCTGAAGCGCGATTACGTCACTCTCGTCCAGCGCGAGAATCAGCTCCCCGCACTCTTCGAGCTCGACATCAACCCCTGCTTCGTCTCTGAGCCTAGGGGCCAGCTCATGGAACAGACCCAGGCTCCTGCGACTGAGCCGCGCGTAGTCGCCTTCACCTGGCGACGGCGACAGAACACCCGAAGCGGCGTTTGAAGCTCCGGAGCCGATTACGTCCTTCTCGATCAGTGTGCAGGACATCCCGCTGCGCGCCGCGAAGTAGGCGACCGCGGTGCCGACTACGCCCCCTCCCACGACTACCAGGTCAGTACCGTCAGCCACTATTCGACCTCTCCCAACAACACGTCGGCCAGCTGATCGAAGTCTCTTACAACGATGTCAGGTGCGTACTGTTCAGTGTCTTCGTAGGGCAGCTTGTAGCGATTGACGTAGGCTCCCCTGAAGCCGCACGCTCGCGCGCCCATGATGTCGAATGAGTGGGCGGCGACCATCATGATTTCCGCTGGCTCTACGTCCATGAGTCGAGCGGCCGTGCGATAAACCGCGGGATGAGGCTTGAACACGCCTGCCTCCTCGACCGAGATGATCTTGTCGAAATCGAAGCCGATACGATTCCGGACGAGGTGTGAGAGGTAGTCCGGCTCGCCGTTGGACAGCGCCACCAGCCTGTACCTGCCAGCGAGGCGCTCAAGACCCTCCACCGAGTCCGGGTACGGGCTGAGCTCCTGCCAGACCTTCATGAAATCCTCGACCTGTCCAGACTCGAACTCGATTCTATTTGCCCGGAGGGTGTAGGCCAGCGCGCGTCTGCACGTTTCAAGGTAGCCGCTGTGTCCGAGCATGACCAGCGTATCCTGGAACTGTTCGATTCTCTGTCTCGCGCGCCACTGTGGGTAGAACTCTCTGCCAATCATGTCAGAGCCGAGCTTCTTGAGAAATCGGTCGGTCGGCGCTTCGAGGCTGCCAGTCAGGTCGAGTACGGTGCCGAAAATGTCGAACGCAAGCGTAGAAACACCCGCGAGGCCCTCACTTCTCACTCCTCTCCACTCACTCCTGGAGAATTGCGTTAACGCAATTCTCTCTACACCTCATGGTATCGCCACGCTCGGAAGGCGTAATAGACGCCGCCGGTTAGCGTGCTGCCAATCGCGGACCAGGTGACGCGGGCCATGTTCGGAGGAGAGCGGAAGTCGCCGTAGGCTACCAACCTTTCGTTCCGCACTCCCTCCGGGTAGAACACGTCGCCCCACCAGACGCCGATCCAAGCTCCAATCAAGGCTCCGACGGCGACTATAAGGATCGACTTCCCAGCGACGTCCCAGGCCGTCTCCGGCTTGTAGTAGGTGAGTGACCCTGAGACGCTGCACCCGATGGCGATTGCCGTCACGAGCAGCCACAGCGGCATAGAGTAGAGTCCGCCTGGTGAGACTAGCGCAGCCGTAATCAGCCCTACTATTCCCATGAGCAGCCCGAACAGCAGCCCCAGACCTGCCCGCACGGTCACTGCCAGGACGTACTCTACCGAGATGTCAGGCACACGCATCGATTCTCCCCTCACGTTGCTGCCAGCGCCGGCTTCGTTGGACCGGTCCGGATAGACGCACACACATTATAGCAACGCGCTTGTCCACAGACATAATCGGGAGTTTCCAGAATCCCTTCTCCCGCCGGGAGAAGACTAGGATGAGGGGGAGTCCTGCCAGCGCTTTCACCCTCACCTCAATCCTTTCCCTCGAGGGAGAGGAGGCCCTTGAGAGATCAACACTCCCTAAGTCCCAGATACGTCGTCAACAGGGTGGCGGGGAGGCTCTCACTCCTCACTCTTCTCCACTCACTCCTCGAAAATTCAGTCGTCAGACTGAGCCACTGCCACACGCCCAACTCCTATTGCCTCGGCGGTGGCGATGACCTGATCCCTCTGCTCCGACGTGAGCGGTTTGGTCGGAAGCCTGGGGTCTCCGACGTCGATTCCGAGCCTGTAACTGAGCAGCGCCTTGATGACGGCGTGCATTCCAAACTGCCGCACCAGGAACGTCAGCCGCGTCGCCCGGCGCTGAGCTTCCTCGGCGCGTCCCAGGTCTCCAGACCTGTAGGCCCTCCAGATCTCGACCCATAGCTCCGGCGCTATGTTTGGGGGACCATCAACGCATCCTGTCGCTCCGATCGTCAGCGCCGGCAGCATCAGCGCGCTGCTTCCGATCAGGCAGTCGAGGCCCATATCGACCCAGTTGTACACGTTGGTGAAGTTTACCGACGAGTGCTTGAGTCCCTTGAGCTGCGGCACGCGCTCCTGGATCTTCGCCATCAGCTCCGGAGTGATCTCGACACCCGTTGACTGGGGCAGGTTGTACACGAACAGTGGCAGATCAGCCGCAGCCCCGACGGTGCGATAGTGCTCCACAATGCCCTCGTCCGACTGCCTGTAGAAGAACGGCGGAACGCAGCAGATCGCCTCCACTCCGGCCGACGCGGCGTTCTCAGCCATTCGAGCGGCCCTCAGCGTCGTTGGCGCGCCGACGTGCATGATGTTATTGATCCGACCCCGGTTCTGGTCCGCCGCGGCCCTGGCGATCGCCATGTTTTCGTCGTCGTCGAGAAGAACGCTCTCACCGGTGCCGCCAGCCACCCAGAAGCCGTCCACCCCGGCCTGGATGTTGAACTCCATCACCTCCCTGAACGCCGCCTCGTTGAATCGCCCGTCAGCCCCCATCGGAGTCGCTATCGCTGGGAGTATGCCCTCGAAGTCTGCCATTTGGTTCCTCCATAGTACCGATCTGTCCAATTGCCGTCGGGCCAATCGTATCTGAGGCCGCCAGTTCATGGCTAGTGTTCACTCCGACGAGAAAACTGCATGAGTGCAATTTTCGAGGAGTGAGAAGTGAGAGTGATGGAGCCGGGCAAGCACATGGGTTGTCCCACGGTCGTTCGGATGAGAGTGAAAGTGGCTCTCACTCACTCCTCAAAACCGACCAGTGCTTCGCAAGTATCATTGTAACTTTTATCACAAAATCGACATGAAAACGCTTCTGTAGGGTTGACGGACTCTCAAACCCTATGTTACAAACGTGAAAGTTTCCGGCTACGGATATTTCTGCGTCGCACAGAGCCTATTTGGAAGCAAGGAGGAATTGCGATTATGTGGCCTAAACTACCGGATAAGAGACTGATGATAGGGGTAGCGTTGGCCGGGATTCTCGCGCTGGCCCTCGCTTGCACCTCTGATGAGGGCACCACCACCACGGCGCCAAGCCAACAAGCTGCGGCCCCAACCGCAGCGCCGGCTGCTGCTCCAGCGCCCGCGCAAGCTCCCGCCGCGGCGCCGGCTGCTGCTCCAGCGCCCGCGCAAGCTCCGGCTGCGGCGCCCGCCGCGCCAACCGCCGCGCCTGCTGTTGCACCTGCCACCGCCCCCGACACGATGATGCCTAAGCCGTCAGGCAAGCTGACCATCGCTGTTGGCGACGTGAACTCGCCGAACGGCCTGCCGCGCTTCTGCACCGCCGGATGCTCGGAGACCATCTACATGTCGGGCATCACTGAGGTGCTGTTCAACTCGAAGGCCAACCCGGACGGAACGGTCACGACCGAGCCTATGCTGGCGTTGGACTTCACCCTCGACCCGTCGCTTGAGTTTGGCACCTTCAAGCTCAGGCAGGGCGTACAGTTCCACCACGGCTGGGGCGAGATGACAGCCAGGGACGTGGCGTACAGCTACAACGACGCGAACTCTGTCACCAACCCTGAGTCCATTCATGGCCAGGCTGGTGACTTCGCGCCACTGATCGCTTCCATCGAGGCGGTGGACGACTACACCGTCCAGTTGAACTACCGCAACTACGACTCCCGTGGAGTGCTCCACAGGTTCTCCAGGTTCTGGCAGACTGCCGCCATCGTGTCCAGAGAAGTCTTCGACCAGTACGGCGTCGAGGGCACTCAGGACGTGTACGTCGGCGTCGGCGCATTCATGGCCGAGGATGCCAACTACCTCGACTCTTGGAAGCAGAACGAGGGCATCAGGCTCGTCGCAAACCCGGACTACTACGGTACTGCTGATGGCTATGGCCCGTTCCTAGAGAGCATCAACTGGCTGGAAGTCCCTGAGGGCGCTTCGCGCAGGGCGATGCTTGAAGCCGAGGAAGCACAGATTGCGCAGATCGCCACGAAGGACTTCCCTGAGCTACAGTCCAAGGGCTTCGAGCTTCAGAAGAAGGGCCTGTTCAACACGATCCGCGACATCTCATGGGTCGGCAACTACTGGGAGTCCCACTCCGGTCTGACCGGTGAGGCGCTTGACCGCGAGCGCGACATCAGCAAGCCCTGGATCGGAAACCCGTTCGAGAATGGCGACACCTACGACGAGAGCACGCCTTCCATGCAGACCTCCATGAAGGTACGCGAGGCGTTCTCATGGGCGATCGAGCGTGAAGAGCTCGTCGAGAATCTGCTCGGCGGTCTCGGCTTCGTCAACCACCAGGCATACCTCTCGTCCAACAACCCGAACTACCGCGAAGAGTGGTCATGGGGCACTGACTTCGAGAAGGCCAGGCAGCTGATGGCCGACGCAGGCCAAGGTGGCGGATTCGAGATGGATGTCTGGGTAGGCACTTCAGAGTTGGGTGCCGAGATCGGCGAGGCCGTCGGCGCGGACTGGGAAGAGCACCTCGGCGTCAAGGTCAACCTGATCAAGACCGCGTACTCGACCTACCGCCCCGGACTCGTTTCCCGGACTAACAAGACCGTCGGCGTCTTCATCTGCGGCGACGAGAACAAGTCCAACTTCCCGTATGACTGGGCGCACGGCTTCGTCGTCAGCAGCTTCAGCGCTGGCGGCTACGGTGTCGGTCAGGAGATCCCGTACGCGACCGAGATCTACTCGGCGATGGCTGGTGAGCCTGACAAGGCCAAGCGTGAAGAGCTTGCCGCTCGCTTCTACAGCGAGAACCGCAGGCTGGCCAACTGCACAGGTCTGTTCGAAGAGCCGATCTGGCCTGTGTACAACCCCAACGTGATTGACGCTTGGGACATGCGCCCGATGGCCAACGGCAACCTGGGCACCATCAACAACGTCCGCACGATCAAGCTGAAGTAGCGCAACCTGCTTCACCTAATATCGGTGACGTGACGTACCGGGCTAAGTAAGCTGCGCCCCCTGTTGAGAGAGTAAATCCTTCCAGCAGGGGGCGCGCTGTCCATATAAGTTCCAACCAACAACAGACCCCCTCTCCCTTGAGGGAGAGGGTTGGGGTGAAGTCCCAGCCTACTAAGCTGAAGCTGATACAGGCTCCTTCACAACACAGCCCATTGCGCAACCCCAAGCCGTGTAGTAAATTCTCTTGCAATCGGTATGACCAACTGTCGGTTACGACAACCAACAACTTCCTCCAGGTTGGGAGAGGTTTTGACCTATGCGACAGTTCCTGATTAGAAGGTTCTTTTTCGCCATACTGGCAATCGTAGGAGCGACCCTCATCACCTTCGCCTTGTCAAGGGCGGCGGGAGACCCCAGATACCTGTATGCACAGGAGGGCGGATATGGAATCAGCCCTGAGACGTGGGAAGAGCTGGGCAGGCAGTTCCACCTCGACAAGCCGATTGTCGTACAGTACCTGTTCTGGCTCGCAGACATCCTCCGGGGCAACTGGCAGGAAAGCCTGCTGGACCGCAAGTCAGTCTTTGGCAAGATAATGGACCGGTTCCCAGCGACGATCAAGTTGGGATTCTCGTCGTTCTTATTTGCAACGTTAATTGGAATCCCCCTCGGCGTATTCTCTGCGGTCAAGAGAGGAGGTCCTGGGGACTACCTCGCTAGAGGATTCGCTTTGTTCGGACAGGGCATGCCTGTTTTCTGGCTGGCCATCATGCTGATCCTCCTCTTTGCTGTGCAAACTAGATGGTTTCCAACAGGGACACTTGGCGAGGGATTCTTCGATACCAGGTACTATGTACTGCCCGTCATCGCACTCGGTTGGCAGGCTGCAGCTACGTACCTGCGTCTGGTTCGCAGCTCTATGCTGGAAGTCCTCGATTCGGAGTTCGTGAAACTGGCGAGGGCCAAGGGCGCCTCGAACAACGCGGTAATCTGGAAACACGGCTTCAGGAACGCACTCATCGCCCCACTGACGTTCGCTACGCTGCTGCTGATCGGATTCATCAACGGCGCAATCGTCGTGGAGACAATATTCGCCGTGCCCGGCCTCGGAAGGTTGGCATTCCAGGCGATCAACAACAATGACTTCCCAGTTATCGTGGCGGTAGTAATGGTGGTCACCGCAATGTTCGTTGTCGCCAACTTCCTGACTGACCTTCTGTACGCGTACATCGATCCGAGAATTCGGTACTCATAGGCGCAACTAGGGAGCCTCGTTCATGGCACAAGCAGACATCTCCGCCGACCTCGCACAACGGATCGGCGCGTCTCGATCTAGCGCTGGGCAGGTCTGGTACTTCATCAGACGATGGCCTGTCATTCCAATGGCGATACTCGCGATTTTCATACTGCTCGCGATATTTGCCGACGTGGTTGCGCCACACAGCGAGCGGTTCACCGTATCCGACAACGTTAGACTGCCACCGGCCTGGTATCAGCCCATAGTCCTCTCCGCACTCGACCTGCCAAAGGTCGTGTTCACCGAGGACGGCGAAGAGAAGCAGATGGGCGTCGGAGAGGCCATCGACGAGTATGGCGTTGACGTCCCAACGGAAAAGCTGAACAGTCCAAGTGAGGTCCGGGCGGCGTTCCAAGACCAGACCGACTTGCAAAAGGTCAGGGTGCTGGTGGTCCCAATTGTCGAAGGTGTGAGACCTGTCGGCTCAGCAGACGACGCCCCCTGGGAACCGGTCAACCTGAATGTCTTCGACGCGGCACAGCAGTACGGCTTCGAGATCACTGTCGATCAGCTGATCGATCCACTCTACGGAGGCGAGGTCGTCAAGAGCTCATTCGAGGCATACGCGAACCTCGAAGTGCAGATGACTGACACGGTCGCGGTGCCCGTCCGAACAGGCGTAGCCGAAGCTGCGGAACAGTACGGAGTCTCGATACCGGACGACCAGCTCGGCAATCAGGAATACATCGAGAACGCGTTCTCGGAACAGGCCAACGTCATTGCGAAGGTACACATTCCGACTTGGAGCCACCCACTCGGTGGTGATCACATAGGTCGTGATCTGTTGAGTCGAGTGATACATGGAGCGCGCGTCACACTGACTGTGTCGATGATCGCTCTGCTGAGTGGGTTGCTGGTCGGCGTCGCCATGGGCCTTATTGCCGGCTACTTCGGCGGATTCGTCGATGAAGTGATCATGAGAATCACGGACATCTGGCTGGGCATTCCGTTCATCCTGCTGGCAATCGTAGTCGTGATCGCGGTTGGGCAGACATTCGTTATCCTTCTCGTGCTGCTCGCGCTGACTGTCTGGGCGACATTCGTCAGGAACGTCAGGGGAGAGGTGCTGACCATCAAGGAGAGGGACTACGTAGCCCTCGCCAGGGTGGCCGGGGCATCCACGTTCAGGATGATTATCTGGCATATACTCCCAAGCGTCGTCAACACCATCATCGTTCTGGCGACGCTGAGAGTCGGACAGGTTATCCTGACAGAGTCGATTCTCAGCTTCCTGGGAGCGGGCATTCCACCCCCGACGCCGGCTTGGGGCGCGATGGTGAGCGACGGACGTCTCTACATCAACGACGCCTGGTGGATCTCGTTCTTCCCCGGCCTGTGCATCTTCCTGCTGGTCATGTCTCTGAACTTCTTCGGAGACTGGCTGAGAGACAGGCTCGATCCCAGGCTCAGGCAGCTAGACTAGATAGAAAACCCTGGTCCTCTCTCCCTTGAGGGAGAGAGGACCAGGGTGAGGGTGCACAATCTACTTTCACTCACTGCATTGACGCAGCATAGGGGCAGGTTCGATAGGGCCTGCCCCTATTTTGTTCAAATCACGTAGAATAGGGGGCAACGAGGCTGTGTCAATCTAGTAGGGGCAACCCTTGTGTTTGCCTTGAGCGTGATCACCAACGCGGGCGTCCACAAGGGACGCCCCTACCGGTTGGGCCGCCGACTAAACTGACACAGGCTCGAGGGCAACCAACAGACCAGACATCTCGTAAACGAGGTTAGACGATGATTGGACACAACAAGCTGAATAGGATGCTGACGATGCGTTCGTTCTCATACTTGGCCGTGCTCGTGGCGCTCTTCGGGCTCGCGGTTGTCGCCTGCGGAGTCGAATCTGGAGACCGTAGGCCCGCTCGCCAAGGTGAAACGGAAACTCTCGAGTTCCACAGGTCACCGGTGACTGCGTTCGAGCAGTTCAGAATGAACCTGACCAAAGAAGAGGATGGGACCTGCTCTATCGATCCCAGTGAGGTATCAGTCCAGATGGGCAATCGCGTCCGGCTGGCTATACAGCTGCCGATCGAGATCGCCCAGGGCGCGACCAAGTCTCTCGAGGTGGTTGGAGAGAAGCAGCAGCTTCAGTTCAAGATCGACGGACTGGAGATGAGCGCGTCCGGCGGAGCGTTCGGCACCGGCAAGACCGCCTTCGATATGGAGATCGAGTCAGGATCGCGCAGGAGCTACGACTTCAATCCGGCCAACACCGGCGCATTCGACATGCTGTGTGACGGCGCCAAGATCGGCACGTTCACTGTGAACCCTTCAGGGTGACTCACCCATGACAACGACGCAGACGACGACCGACCCGAAGATCACCCAAATGACGGCGGTCCAGCTGCTGGACATGGCTGACGACGGCTATCGTCACGAGCTGGTTCGCGGAGAGCTGAGGACTATGCCTCCAGCCGGAAACGTTCATGGGGCAGTAGCAAACGTACTCGCCTGGAGCTTGACGAATTGCGTGATGGCTAACGACCTCGGCATCGTTTACGCTGCCGAAACAGGATTCCTGCTGGCGTCCGACCCGGACACCGTCCGCGCACCTGACGCGGCGTTCACGAGCTGGGCCCGCATCGACGAGATGGGCGAGGTCGAAGGCTACTGGCCCGGCGCGCCGGACCTGGTTGTCGAGGTGGTCTCGCCGAACGACCGCTATTCAGAAGTGAACGAAAAGGTGGCCGACTGGCTCGGCGCCGGCGCACAGATGGTCGTCGTGGTGGACTACAGGAGACGGGAAGTCGCGGTACACCGCCATGCCTCGGACATTGTTACTCTGACGGATGGCGATACTCTGGAAGGTAGTGAAGTCGTCCCCGGATGGAAGATGCCCGTTTCCGATATGTTCACCTCGCGAGTCTCGAAGTCGAAGAGGGCCGAAGCCAAGTAACTGAGCAGAACAGGAAGGTCCATATGGTCACTCCCAAGACGAAGATCAAGTACACCTACAGAGAGTACCTGTACACTCCCGAGGACAAGCGTTACGAGCTAATCGACGGAGAGCTGCTGTTGACGCCATCCCCCAAAACGGGTCACCAGAGACTCGAAGCTAGTCTGGGTACGATGATGTACGTGTTTGTCAAAGACTCGGGATTAGGAGAGGTGTTCTTCGCACCATTCGACGTGTACTTCAACGAAACGAACGTCGTCCAGCCCGACCTAATCTTCGTGTCCAGCGAACGCGCCCTCATCGTGAACGATGACAACATCCGAGGAGCCCCCGACCTGGTGGTCGAGATACTGTCGCCTTCGACCGCCAATCGTGACAGGGTACTCAAGCGCGCGCTGTACGCCGAGCACGGCGTCAGAGAGTTCTGGATCGCCGACACCGATGCCAAGACAATCTCAGTGTTTCTGCTCGGTGACGCGGGATTCGAGTTGACGTCCATCTACGGTGAAGGACAGACGCTGACTTCGCCGACCCTCTCCGGATTCAGTGTTGACCTGGACGACCTTTTCTAAGAGGGTCTTTCTAAAATCCCTTCTCCCGCCGGGAGAAGGTTAGGATGAGGGGGAGCTTTCACCCTCACCTCAATCCTCTCCCTCAAGGGAGAGGAGACCCTTGGGGAATCACCATTGGAAACACCCTCTAAGAAATATCCCGGCCATCACTGCCCAGGAAGCGTGATCTTGGAGACTGTGTCGTCGGAGGTATTGGTGACCCACATGCTCGTGCCGTCGAACGCGAGTCTGCCGGAACCCGCGCCCACAGGGTAGGTTGCGACGACTTCGCCGTCCAGGCTCATCTTGGATACCGTGCCGTCGGCGCTGTTAGCCGTCCACACGTGCGTACCGTCGAACGCCAGCCCATAGACCAGCGGGCCGAGCGCGTCTCTTACGATGTCGTAGGGCAGCGGACCGGCGTCGAATCGGGCGACCTCGCCGGTATCCTGCGAGAGCTTGCTGATAGTCCCTTCTCGCCAGTTGGCGGCCCAGACGTGGTCGCCATCGAACGTGAGCGCCATCGGCGTATCGCCTGCCTCGAACACCTCCGCGGTTGCCCCAGTCTCGATGTCTATCTTGGTCACAGTATCATTGCGGGCGTTCGCGACCCACACGTGACCTTCGGCGAAGGTAAGGTCGCTGGGAGCTCTGCCTGAAGGGAACACCCCAAACACCGACCCGTCTCTCTCAATGACAGTGAGGGTGTCCTGAACGTACGATGCTATCCAGACTCGCTCGCCGTCGAACGTCGCGGCGCGAGGCGCTATGCCTATCTCGACATTGAAGTTGGCCGGCGGCGAGTCCCCTACCCTTGTCGCGGTCGTCTCCGTCATGTTGGCGGTCCAAACCGACTCGCCGTCAAACGTGATCGCGTTGGGTTCGTTGCCGACTTTCGCCTCGTTGATGATCTGGCCGTCCATGTTTAGCTGCGTGACGGAACCATCGAGCGCGTTGGCAACCCACATCGACTCGCCATCAAACACTATGGCAACCGGGGCGTCGCCAACGTCGAAGTGCTCCACCGTAACGCCCTCCATGGTAAGCCGGGAGATGGCATCCGAGCCCTGGTGCAGCACCCACAGCGCCTCGCCGTCGTAAACCATGTCGCCTGGAGCGCGGCCAAGATGGAACGTCCCCATGTTCTCGCCGTTCAGTCCCATCCTGTTTACCGTCTCACTCTGCCGATTAGACACCCATACGGACTCCCCATCGAACTCGACGTCGCCGGGCAGCGCTCCCACGTCGAACGTAGCTGCGACTGAGCCTTCAGCAGATATTTTGCTCACTGTTCCATCAAGGGCGTTCACGACCCATATGTGCTGTCCATCGAACGCCATGCCTCTTGGACCGTCCCCGACTTCGACGGTCGCCAGGACAGTTCCGTCAGATGGTCTGAGCTTCATGACTGTGTTGTCATAGTAGTTGGCGACCCAGAGGTTGGCGCCGTCCCACTCCATCGCTATGGGGTTGCTGCCAACCTTGTAGTTGCCAAGCGGAGCTGGATCAACGCGGTCCGGCGGAATGCCTGCTGGAAGCTCACCGCCAAGCTCCCTGATCTTCTCAGGCAGCGCCAATGTGGTTATGGTGCCGTCGTCGTTGTTCGAGGCGAATATGTAACCCCCTGCGTACTTCAGAGCGGAGGGCCGTCTGCCGGGGCGGAAGCTTCCGATTATCTGGTAGTCGGGACTGAGCACTCTGATCCCAAAGAACGTCGCTAGCCACATCGTGTCGCCGTCGAACGCAAGCGCGCGGGGATAAAAGTCGGGCAGCGGCACGACCAAGCCTTCGTCGCCATCCGGATCGAGGCGCTGGATTGTATCGTCAGCCTGGTTGGCTATCCACACCGACTCGCCGTCGAACATTATGCCCGTCGGGGAGCCACCGACCCGGAAAGTGTGGATCGTCGGAACCTGGACAGGACCTCTGGGGAACGGCGGATCGGTGGGGCCTCCTACCGGAGACGTGGCCGCGCCCATCGCCTGAGCCTGGGTGCTCCCTACTGGCAGCGGAGTTGGCGTTGGACCCGAAGCTATGGGCGTAACGGTCGGGGCCGGGGTCGGCTCGGCAGGAGTAGGAGTCGATGCCGGAAGAACAGTGGTCGGAGTCGGCTCAATCTGAGCTATGGGTTCAGACCCACAGGCGCCAAACAAGAGAGACAGCAGCGCCAAAAGCGCGATAGTACTCGATTTCATATAGGGACCGTTCTCCTGCCGCTATCCGTTTCCGTCCAATCTCCAACTCAGACAGGGACGAGAATCACATGAGCCAGTCTGAAACACAAAGGGCGCGCCGTATGACGTAGGGCGCGCCCTTGCACTTTACTCGTATGGTCAGTGACTAGTAGAGGTGGCACACCACCCGGTGGTCGGGCACCGGCTCAGTCTCGACCGGTGGTGTCTCCGCACATGGCTCGAACCCGGAGGGACAGCGAGGATGGAAGTGACATCCTTCGGGTGGGCTCACCGGCGAGGGCACCTCACCTGTGAGGATGATCTCCTCACGCTCGATATCCGGGTGCGAAGGCAGCGCCGCCGACATCAACGCCCGCGTGTATGGGTGGAGAGGATTGTCGTAGAGCTCTTCGGTTTCAGCCTCTTCAACGATCCTGCCCAAGTACATGACGCCAACCTTGTCGCACATGTAGCGCACGGTCGCGAGGTGGTGAGCGATCAGCAGGTAAGTCAGGTTGTGTTCGTCCTGAAGGTCTTCGAGCAGATTCATGATCTGAGCGCGAATGGACACGTCGAGCGCTGAGACCGGCTCGTCCAGGATTATCAGCTTGGGGTTTAGAGCGAGCGCCCTGGCCACTCCGATGCGCTGGCGCTGGCCTCCAGAGAATTCGTGTGGAAACAGGTTCGCCTGGTACTGCTGCAGGCCAACCTCTTCGAGGAGACCCCCGACGCGAGTCCTGATGTCGTTCTTGGTCATCGTGCTGTTGACCTCGAGCGGCTCGCCGATGATGCTGCCGACACGCATTCTGGGATTCAGCGATGCCCATGGGTCTTGGAAGACCGCCTGGACGCTGGACTTGTAGTACCTGGTGTCTTCCCTGCTGAGGTCGGTTGCGTCCATTCCCTCGAAGAAGAAAACGCCGTCCGTAGGCTCTTCGAGCTGCAGGATAACCTTGGCAGTGGTAGATTTGCCGCAACCCGACTCGCCGACGAGCCCGTATGTCTTGCCCTGCTCGATGTTGAAAGAAATCCCGTCCACGGCCTTGAGCATGGCCTTGTTTCTACCCAGGAACCCGGATCCTACAGGGAAGTACTTCTTGAGGTCTTGAACTTCAAGAAGCGCACCGCTGGAGCCATTTTCGCTAGTCATGAGTCACAAACCTCTCAATCCCAATATTAGTCGTCGCCGGCAGCGGCGCTAACCGCGGCGCCTTCGGATTCTCTCAGCCAGCATGCCGCAAACTGTCCCTGATCCACCTGGAAGTCAGGGGGATACTCCTCAATGCACCTGTCCCAACTGTAACGACATCTCGGAGCAAACGAGCATCCTTGGGGGAGGTCCCAAAGCGCGGGAGGCTGCCCCGGAATCGAGTAGAGGCGGTCTTCAGTCTCTTCCATCTTCGGGACCGACTGTATCAGAGCCTCAGTGTACGGGTGCGAGGGATTGTTGAATATCTGACGGACATCTCCCTGTTCAACAATCTTGCCCGCGTACATGACAGCGACGCGGTCGCACATCTTGGCGACAATGCCGAAGTCGTGTGTGATGAAGATGATGCCAACGCCTGTGGACTCCTGGAGCTCGCGGAGCAGTCTCAGGTACTGAGCCTGAATGGTGGCGTCGAGAGACGTGGTCGGCTCGTCAGCGATAAGGACGACCGGGTCGCAGGATATGCCTATAGCTCCCACGACACGCTGGCGCATACCGCCTGAGAGCTGGTGAGGATAGTCCTTAATCCTGACATCCGGAGCCGGGATTCTCACCTTTCTCAGCATGTCAATGACGGTGTCTTTCAGCGCCTCTCCCCCCAGTCCCTTGTGGATCTTGAGAGCCTCGCCGACTTGGTCTTCAATGTCGAAGACTGGATTGAGCGCAGTCATGGGGTCCTGCAGCACCATGCCGATGCGGCTGCCACGGATCTTCTCCATCTCTCCTTCATCGAGAGTCAGGATGTCCTCTCCTTCGAGCAGGACGCGCCCTCCGACAATGTGGCCGGGTGGCGACGGCACCAGGCGCATAATTGACAGAGTGGTAACAGACTTCCCTGAGCCGGACTCGCCAACGATACCAAGCGTCTCACCGCGTCTCAACTGAAAGCTAACGCCGTCAACCGCTTTCACAACGCCCCAGCGTGTTACGAAGTATGTTCGCAGGTCCTGAACATCGAGGACCACCTCGCCTATTTGGCTGTTGGAGGTCGTCATGCTGATCTACTCCTTCCGCATATCCTTATCGACGTTGATAGGTGGAGGCCGAAACCTCACGCTTTGTAGCTGAGCGTCCTGTTAACGACAAATGCTGCTTCACAGAAATTGACTTCTGCAAGCGTGCCCAATATAGCCAATAAAGAGTCAGAACGCAACCCTCGCAGACAGGAGGAAATTGCATAAATGCAATCCCCGCGTTCGCGGGGACAAGCTTCCGAAGAGTGAGAGCCTCCCCGGACCACTTCCATGACGACGCATTGGGGACTTATGCAACTTTCTCTCTCGCACAGAACGGGATACCCTCCCCTTGGAGCCATGATATGATTGAGCATAGCGTGGCAGGTGGATAACTTCGACAATCGGGAGCTGGGAAGTGACGACTGCATCCGACACTAACACGACCGCGTCGGCCTGTCCGAAGTGTGGACTCTCCATGAGGCGCGAACATGACGGCGTGAGAGTCCCCCCGATGCCCAAGGTGTTCTGGTTTTGTACGAACTCGGATTGTAAAGACGGGCGAAACAACCGGTTGTACAGTGGCGGTTAGGTGACCTCACGGATACTGAAACAGTCTGAAATTGGCAGGTTGGATGTCACGATCACCCTACCCCGCTCACTCAGGGTTTATCTCGACTTCGTACATTGTCGAGATAAGCTGATACAGGTTCTCTCACCCTCCCGAAATTGACACCAAATTCTGCCAGTTACTATAATTCAAGTAACTCAAGGTTGCTAAAACATGCCAAAACGAACCTACCAACCGCGCAACAGGCGCCGTGCCAGAGTGCATGGTTTCAGAGCCAGAATGCGCACCAAATCCGGCCGCAACGTCCTCAAGAGGAGGATGTTCAAGGGTCGCCACAAGTTGACAGTCTGATCGGAGTCGGTTGGATGCTGACGCCACCAACGCTATTCCTATCAGTCGTGCAAACGGGTGGCCGCGCCTGTCACTGGCGGAGCGAGTGACGCTCAAACGGGCCAACAGGCTGAGAAAGACGTCCGACTTTTTGGCGGTTAGGCGGGGAGGCAGAAGCTGGGCCGATGCCATGCTTGTCCTGAACGCCCGTCCGAATGACACTCAAACATCCCGATTCGGGTTTACCGTGAGCAAGCGGCTAGGAAACGCGGTAGAACGGAACAGAATCCGACGTCGACTCAAGTCAGCGGTCGCCTCGACAGATGTCAAGTGTGGCTGGGATCTTGTACTGATCGCCCGTCAACGCGCGCGCAACGCTGACTACCACACACTTAGAAGGTCCCTCAATCGGCTGCTGCTGCGGGCGCATCTAAGCGAGCGAAACAGCGAACGGCAAGTCAAGTGATCCAGAAGTTTGCTCTACAGCTTATTCGCATCTACCAACAGGCAGTCTCGCCTTACTTGCCTTCGATTTGCAGGCATTCGCCTTCCTGTTCAGAGTATGCTCACGGAGCTATAAGCAAGTATGGTCTGGCCAATGGCTGCTGGCTGGCGGTGAGAAGACTGGGCCGATGTCGACCGCTGGGCACCAGCGGATATGATCCTGTGCCATGACGAGGTCAGCGCAGCATCACACGGATGCGCAAAGAGTGAGAGAATTGAAAAAGCGCCCGCCCATTCCTGCCGACGCGGCTGGAGCATTGCCCTCACTCCTATCTCGTATCTTCTCTCATGGTCTCCTGGCGCTGTGCTTGTGCATCGCGCTCGTTGGGTGTTCTCAGATAGGGAGGCCACAAGGATGGTCTGCGGGAAGTGTCTCTGGAGACAGCCTGTTCATCGGCACTATGGAGGGGGAGATACTCGCGGTACATAAGGAGACCGGGGATTTGGCCTGGAGACGCGAGATACCCACTTCTGAAGACTCCGACCGAGCCATCTATGGGAGACCGGCGGTCACGGAAGCATCGGTCTTCGTTGGAGGCTACGATGGCACCCTCTATGCCTACGACTGGCAGGGAGACTTGCTGTGGGAAGAGCCGCTTCCGGGTAGAATTGTCGGCGGCCCAACAGTTCATGGCGACTATGTACTGATAGGCACCGGCACCGTTTCGTCATCCAACGGGGCCGGCGGCGCCCTCCACGCCATAGACATCGAAACCAATGACCCCAACTGGACATACCGAACCGATGGACCGGTCTGGTCATCTCCAACCGTCGAAAACGGCGTGGCGCTGGTGGGATCGCTGGATCACAATGTCTATGCCGTCAACTTGGACGACGGCTCGGAGAAGTGGCGATTCAGGTCGGGCGGTGCAGTTTCGTCCGGATTGGCAGTCTCCGATGGGTTTGTGATTTTTGGCAGCTTCGACAGCACTCTTTACGCCCTGGATATCGAGACCGGCAGCCTTGTATGGCGCTTCGACGGAGCATCAGGCTGGTACTGGTCTGCTCCGCTAGTGGTTGAAGGTGTAGTGTACGCTCCGTCCCTCGACGGGAACCTTTACGCGCTCGACGCTGGTACCGGGGATCTGACATGGGTGTTCGACACCGAAGGCGGGCAGGTCGTCGGCAGTCCGGCAGTTATCAATGGTCTAATAGCAGTGCCGGTTGCCGAT
The DNA here is from genome assembly GCA_012270625.1 of Dehalococcoidia bacterium. Next base: position 24,405 of record JAAXHZ010000079.1, read on the forward strand.
GGCGGAGACTCCCGGGTAGCGCTTCTGGAATCGAACGGCAGTTTGCTCGCAGCGTGCAGGATAGGCGAGGATGTGCGCACTTCGCTTGAGGTGGATGGCGACCTGATATACTTTGGCGCAAAGGACAGCACTATCAGGGCATTGCGCATCAAGGGCAATGGCAACCCAGATGAAGAGTGGGTTTTCGTCACCAACGCCGACGATCCTCACCCCAGCGATCGGCCGAAGGCGTGCTAGTTAGGGGCATCGCTTGGAATTTATCCTAGATACTTGGAACCTCGTGATCATCCAGCCGATGATCAACGGACTGGTCCTGCTCTACTACTACCTGCTCTCAGACTTTGGGATTGCAATTATTGCCTTCACGCTGCTTGTTAGGCTGGTGATGATTCCGCTTACTGTCAAGCAGAGTCGCCAGATAAAGGCCATGAGCGCGCTCCAGCCTCTCATGAAGGGGATTCAGGACAAGCACAAGGGAGATCGTCAGCGCGCGTCCCAGGAGACAATGAAGCTCTACCGAGAGCACGGCGTCAACCCTTTGGGCTGTCTCGGCCCGATGTTCATTCAGTTTCCAATCTGGATAGGGCTGTACCAGTCGATCATCCAGACGGTTCCCTCCAACCCTGAGAGTCTTGTAGGTCTTTCACGACATTTGTACGAGTGGCTTCCGCAGGTACACGGCGTGATACCCATCGACAGCACTTTCCTGTGGATGGACCTGGCTCGACCCGACCCGACCCCGTTCGTCATGCCGATTCTCGTTGGCGTATCGATGTGGGTCATGCAGAAAATGACCACGATGCCTACCGCTGATGAGCGTCAGGCATCTACCAATAGAATGATGCTGTGGATGATGCCGGCTATGTTCGGTTTCTTCACGCTGAACTTCCCGAGCGGTCTGGCGTTGTACTGGGTGGTGTCGAACGTGGTTGGGCTGGTGATACAGGGCTTTGTTACCGGCTGGGACCCCCTCATAAACCTGTTCAAGTTCGGGCGCGGCAAGTCCGACGAGTCTGCTGCGGTTTCGGCGCAGTCGGCGCCCGCGCTAGTTCCACCTGTCGAGGAGACAAGCGATGCCGGAGATAGAGATATCGGCCAGAACGGTAGAAGAAGCAATCGAACTCGCTCTAAAGGAGCTAGACGCAGATCGCAGCGACGTAGAAGTAGACGTCGTTAGCCGAGGCAAATCTGGGATTCTTGGCATAGGCGCCGAGCCTGCGGTGGTCAGAGTATCGATAATCGAGTCGGCTCCTGACAGCGTAATGGTTGCCTCTGGAGTGATCGAATCTCTTATCGACCTGCTCGACGCAGACGTTGTCTTGACCATCAAGCAGCTATATAACGAAGACCTGGACGGCCCGATCTTCGAAATCGAAGGCGACGATGCAGGCCTCCTCATCGGGCGCAAGGGCGAAACGCTCAAGACACTCCAGTTCCTGGTCAGGTACATCGTCAGCCACAAACTGGACGAACGGGTCAACCTGATGATCGACGTCGAAGGCTACCAGCAGCGTCGTCATCAGTCACTCGAGAACATGGCTCGCCGCGTCGCGCGCCGCGTATCTGACACAGGGCGATCGATTACCCTGGAGCCGATGCCCGCCAACGAGCGCAGAATTGTGCATCTGGCTCTATCAGACCATCCCAGAGTGACAACGGAGAGCACCGGCTTCGGTGACTCCCGTCAGATCGTCATCCAGCTTAGGTGAGTACGCTTCGGGGAATCCAATGACCGCCTCGCTCGAAGTGAATGGCAGAGTCGCCAGGATTACGCTTTCAAGGTCCGAGACCGGAAACATGATCGACTTCGGACTGGCATATACGCTGTCCGATTTCGCCGGAGAAGTCAGACAGCGCGATGACGTGTGGGTCGTATTGGTAGATGCGGACGGCCCAGACTTCTGTCTGGGCACCGATCCGGAAGCTCTCTCCATAGTGGCCGCGGACGACTCTCGGCTGACGGCGTTAAGGGCTGGCCAGTCTATTGCCGAAATCGAGAAACCGGTCATCTGCTCCATACAGGGCCGCGCCTACGACCAGGGACTCGAAATCGCGCTGGCCTGCGATGTTCGCGTAGCCGACTCGACAGCTGCGTTCGCTATGCGCCAAGCACTGTCTGGAAGCATGCCGTGGGATGGAGGAACACAGCGCCTGCCTCGTGTGGTTGGACGATCGAGGGCTGTAGAGCTGCTGCTGACCGGCAGAACACTCGACGCAGATGAGGCTCTGGCGATCGGTCTGGTCAACGAGTCCGTTGGCCCAGGTGATGCCCAGCGACGGGCGAGTGAGTTAGCGGAAACCATCGCATCACACGGTCCTACGGCCCTTCGTTACGTCAAGGAGGCTGTGCTGACCGGTTCGGACGGCCCTATCGCGCAGGGTCTTAGGCTGGAGGCAGACCTCAGCTTCTTGCTTCAGTCCACCCACGATAGAAGTGAGGGAATATCGTCGTTCATGGAACGGCGCGCGCCGGATTACAGAGGCAGCTAGTCAGGCATCGCCATGTCAGACAGTCCCACAGTGCTGCTCGACAAGTCCGGAGGCGTTGCGACTATTACTCTAAACCGTCCGGCAGTTATCAACGCCTTCAACGTGCAGATGCGCGACGAACTCTACTCTACTCTTGAGGCCGTTCGCGATGACCCTGACGTACTGTCGATCCTCATTGCCGGGGAAGGTGACCGGGGGTTCTGCGCCGGGGCCGATCTGACCGAATTCGGTACCGCGCCGTCACAGACGATTGCTCGCCAAGTACGATGGGAGCGCGACCTGTGGGGACTCTTCCTGTCTATCCCAAAGCCGCTGACTGCTGCGCTGCACGGGTATGTCATCGGTTCGGGCGTCGAGATCGCGTGTCTGTGCGACATCCGTATCGCCGCCGACAACTCGGTCTTCAGAATGCCCGAGACAGCGCTTGGGATGGTCCCCGCCGCTGGAGGCAGCCAGACTCTGCCCAGGACCATCGGCATGAGCGCATCGATGAAGATGCTCCTCGCCAACGAATCAGTCTCAGCCCGTAGAGCGCATGAGATAGGACTCGTTCACAGTGTCGTGACGCGCGATTCGCTGGCTGGGACCGCCTTCACCACTGCCGAGCGATTGGCGCGCATCCCCCCCGAAGTAGTCATGGCCATTAAGAGGGCGATCTATGAAGGACTGGACGGTCGTCTGGAAAACGGCCTGCGCCTAGAACAACGCCTCGTCGCGAGGGTGATGCAGACGTGCTTCTGAAGTTGCCGCCGTCCGATTAGGAAGTCTACAATGAATGGCCGGACAACGTAAAGATATCCGATCAGCCTCCCGCTGAATACCTGCCCCCATGTAGGGACGTTTTACTCAATAGGAAGTGTAATCCCATGGTCGAAAGAAGCTACTCAGTGAGTCTGCCTGACTTCATACTCACTTCATATGGGTGGAGTGAGCCGGAGGTCCCGTCGCGTGTCCGCGAGACCTTGGTAATGGAACTGCTTCGTATGAACCGAATCACCGAACGCGAGGCGGCAGTCGCGCTCGACTTGGACAGGTGGCGCCTCATTGATCTGATGGGGTTGCATCAAGTGCCCGCAATCAGGATCACGCCCGAAGAATTGGCGACCGAACTCTCCATGAGTATTGAGGGCTTACGCCCGCAGTGATCGTTTCCGACAGTGGACCGCTGATAGCATTCAGCAAGATCGGTCGTCTCGATATCCTAGAGCGACTCTTCGACATGGTATTGATTCCGGATGCCGTGTATTACGAAGTTGGCGCTGACGGCAGTCACCGCCCAGGCGCTCAAGCGATAGCCTCCAGTACCTGCATCCAGAGACGCACAGTGTCGGATCTAAGCCTGACGCAACAGTTTCCGAATAACATCCACGCGGGTGAAAGCGAAGCAATCGTTCTCGCACTTGAACTACAGTATCCGCTGCTCATTGACGAGCGACGAGGACGAAACTTCGCGGCAGCGCTTGGAATCCATGTGTTTGGAAGCCTACGGGTCATTGCTGAGGCTTATCGACAAGAAATGCTCACTGACCCCAGTTTGGTAGTATCTGCCATGATTCTCTCTGGCTATTGGATTGATAGTCGGTTGCTAGAAACTCTCATTGATAACTTGGACACTCGTCGCTAAGTAGAATTAGCGAGCTGATGGTGGTAATCTTTAGTGCGGCTTTTGGGGGCTTGTATTTCGGCCCTCGCCTTCTTCCGGGCCTGACCAGGCGCCGGAGTTGGCCGGAATCGTGATAAGGGGAATTGGACGACAATGAATGTATCGGAGTTTCTCGGGATCTCCGCGGCGATTGTTCCGGATCGCACGGCCCTGGTATTTGAGGAAAAGCGCACCACCTTCGACGAGCTTCAATCCAGAGTGAACCGCTTGGCCAACGCCCTCCGATCTCTGGGGGTCGGAGCAGGCGACCGGATAGCTATTGTGCAGGTCAATACCGATTCGGTCGTCGAGACCTGCTTTGCCTCGGCCAGAATAGACGGTGTTTTTGTCCCCCTGAATTTCCGCGCGCGCGCCGAAGAAATCTCGTTCATGATTCGCGACTCGGCTCCCAAGGCGCTGTTGGTCGGATCGAGATACTTGGACCTGATCGACTCGATCTCCGATGACCTCGACAGCGTGGAGCGCTTCATTACTCTCGATGAGCCTCGGGACGGCTGGCTCTCGTATTCAGATCTACTTGACAACGCCGATGACGAAGACATGTGGCCAGCTACTGCCGAAGACGATCTTTCGGTCCTGCTGTTCACGTCCGGCACTACGAGTTACCCCAAGGGTGTCATGCTGACCCATAACAGCTTCGCGTCATACATCTTGAGCCATGTGACGCCTGCCGACCCGGAAGTCGCCGAACGGAACATACTGACGGTGCCCCTGTACCACATCGCCGGAATGCAGGCGATGATCAGCGCCATATACGGCGGCAGGTCGCTGATTATCCAGCGGCAGTTCGAAGCCAGTCAGTGGATGGAGCTTGTCGAAACCGAGAGTGTCGATCGCGCCATGATGGTGCCGACCATGCTCAAGATGCTCATGGACCATGAAGAGTTCCACCAGCGCGACCTCAGCAGTCTCAGCGTTATAACCTACGGCGCGGCGCCAATGCCCGTCGAGGTTATCAGACGTGCCATTGTCGAATTCCCGGGCGTGCAGTTCATCAACGCCTTCGGCCAGACCGAGACTGCCGCTACGATTACCATGCTTCCTCCAGACGACCACGTCCTTGACGGCTCGCCTGAAGAGGTAGAGCGTAAGCTCAAGCGGTTGGCATCCATCGGCAAGCCGCTCGAAGACGTCGAGGTCCGTATCGTCAACGAACATGCCGAAGATGTAACGATCGGAGAGACCGGCGAGATCGTCGCAAGGGGCCAGCGCCTTATGAAGGGATACTGGCGCCAGGAATCGAGCACGGAGGAGACCATCAAGGACGGATGGCTGTACACCGGCGACCTTGGCTACTGGGACGACGACGGCTACATCTTCCTCGCCGGCAGGGCGAGGGACTTCATCAAGCGTGGCGGCGAGATGATCTCACCTGAAGAAGTAGAGCAGGTGCTCCACTCGCATCCCGACATCGAAGAAGCGGCGATCATCGGCGTGGAAGACATCGACTGGGGCGAACGTGTACGAGCCGTGGTAGTTGCCAAGAGCGGCCACAGTGTCGACGAGGGTGAAGTGATAGAGTACTGTCGCCAGAGACTCGCAAGCTTCAAGAAACCCGAGTCCGTAGTCGTAGTTGACGAGCTCCCGCGCAACCCAATGGGCAAGATACTAAAGCGTCTGCTTCGGGAGGAGTTCAACGATCCGGTCCAGGCGTCGTTTTCGGACGAGAGGGCATGACCCCGCTCCTCGACGCATATACCCTGGAGTGAATGATGCTAGCCTTGGACACTCCTAACCAGCGCCTTGTGCGGGCCATCGGCCACCTCTAGCCACACTCGCCCAACCGACTTCCGATGATGGGTGTGATAGAGTACATAGTCAAGTGGCCGGAGAGTTGAAATTCGTGGGTTAGATACTCTAGCAGGGACGTGAAATGGCTATCGGGATGAAAAGCGGATATGGATCGTTCCGGGATAGCTTGCGCGCTCCGATTCACCGCTGGTTTGCGTATCCCGCTGGATACTCGCATAAATTTGTCGAGGCCAAGATCAGCGAATACGGACTGGACAGCGGTTCGACTATTGCGGACCCGTTTCTGGGGTCGGGAACCACTTCTGTCGTAGCGAAGATGGCAGGAGTAAACTCGGTAGGCATAGAGTCACACCGATACGTTCACTGGGTGGCGAAGACCAAGATGTTCTTCCATCACAATCTGGAAGACTTGTCATCTTCCGTCCATGAAGTGATGGAGCGGGCTAAGGTATTTACAGGTCGCATCGACTGGTCAGACATTTGGCCACCGCTGGTGTACAAGTGCTTCACCGATAGCAACTTGAGCCAACTTGCCGCACTGCGCCAAGCGATAACCGAGTTCAGCGGAGACTCCCATACACGCGACTTCCTGAAGCTGGCGCTGACTTCGACACTCCGTGTGGTGACTACTGCGGGTGCCGGGTGGCCCTACATAGCGCCCAGCAAGTTCCATTCCAAGAAAGTCGACCGACACGCTCTGACAGAGTTTCGGTCGCGTTGTTACCTCATGCTGTCTGATATCCAGCAGATACAGACATTGGGGATTCCGTATTCGTCACACGATCTGCTGCTCGGTGACGCCAGGGAGTTCTCTTCGAGTGTAAGCAGCGAAACGATCGACTTGATAGTGACTTCTCCGCCGTACCTCAACAATTACGACTACGCCGATCGCACTAGGCTCGAGACATACTTCTGGGGAGATTACGAGTCATGGGCCGACATCACTCGTGAAGTTCGAGACCACCTCATCATGGCGGCTACCACCCAAGTGAGAATGGCCTCCATGAGTGAGACTATCGAATGTCCGGGAATCCGTCAGGTTGATGAACGGATTCACAGTGAGTTGTCGGACACAATAGATAGGCTGCGCGGTATGAGGGAAATCAAGAAAGGCAAGAAAACCTACGACTACGTTGTCGCAGGGTATTTCGAGGATATGCTCAGGGTACTTACAGGCGCCCGTGATGTTCTCAAGCCTGGCGGTCATTTCGTGCTTGTTCTTGGAGACTCGGCCCCTTACGGTGTTCATATACCAACGGAACGGATTGTTGGCAGACTTGCCGTAGCCGTCGGGTTTGCTTCTTACGAGATTGAACAGATACGGACTCGTGGAGGCAAATGGGGACACAATTCTCAGAGACACAGAGTGCCTCTGAAGGAGAGTATTCTGACAATAGCCAAGTAGGGGGAGATAATTGATTGGTCGCTAGGGCAGCAAGTGCTTTGGGTCAAGAAGTTGGCAAGCTATTTGAGTCCGCGGTGTTGGAATCCGTGCGTGATGAAGTCGAAGAGAGGAGTTACTCGATACGGCCGGCTAGGTTGAGGAATGGTACTGGCAACCAATATCAGATCGACGCTGTGATCTTCGACTCCAACGACCAGCCCATTATCATCATAGACCCAAAGTACATACGCTACACCTGAAAGCGTACCGGACGCGATGAAGGCGCTGACAGATCTGGTGTCGGACAGTCCCGATATTCGAGCGTTTATCGAGCATTAACAACCTATACACCTTGAGCTTATCACCCGATACGCTCGAACCCTGTGTACGGCCTCAATACCTCTGGAATCACCACTGAGCCGTCTTCCTGCTGGTAGTTCTCTACAATGGAGATCATCACCCTGGGCAGCGCCAGCCCGGAACCGTTTAGTGTATGCACCAAGCGAGGTCTTGCGCCCGGTTCCGGTCTGTAGCGGACGCGACCTCTACGCGCCTGGTAGTCGGTGCAGTTCGAGCAAGAGCTGACCTCTAGCCATCGCCCTGCTCCAGGAGCCCACATCTCGACGTCGAACGCCTTGACTGCCGGAGACGCGAGATCTCCGGTGGCGAGTTCCAGGACGCGATAGGGAATCTCCAGCGCCTTGACCACGTCTTCGGCGGCAGCCGTCAGCGACTCCAGCTCTTCGCTGGATCTCTCAGGCGTGACGAACTTGTACATCTCCACCTTGTCGAACTGGTGAACCCGCATAATTCCGCGCGTGTCCCGACCGGCTGACGCCTTCTCCCGTCTCCAGCAAGGGGTGTGCGCGACGTAGTACGAAGGCAGATCGTCTGCAGACAGTATCTCGTCGCGGTGGAGGCTGGTCATCGCTGCCTCGGCCGTCGGAAGCATCCACAGGTCGTCTTCTTCGTCGTGGTACATCTCCTCGCGGAATCCGGGAAGATGACCGCTGGCCTGCGCCGTGGCGCTGTTCACCATGTATGGAAGATAGACCTCGGTGAAGCCGTGCTGCTCGACGTGCATGTCTATCATGAACGAGATCAGCGCTCTCTGCAGCTTGGCTCCCAGACCACGAAGTACGAAGAAGCGCGATCCCGCAAGGCGCACGCCGCGCTCGAAGTCCGCTATGCCCAACCGCTCGACTATGTCCCAGTGAGCTTCCGGCTCGAAGTCGAACGACGGCAGATCGCCGACGCGCTTGACCTCTATGTTGGACGAGTCGTCTTCTCCAACCGGCGCGCTCTCGTCTGGTATGTTCGGCGCCGCCAGGAGCAGCGTGTCCAGCTCCGCGTCTATCTTTCGCTGGTCGTCTTCGAGCCCCCTGATGCGTCGTCCAACTTGCCGCATCTCTTCGATAAGCTCAGGCGGACGCTCCCCTGAACGACCCATCTGCTGGCTGGCTTCATTGCGCCTCGCCCGCAGCTCATCTATCTGCACGATCGACGACCTGCGTTCCGAGTCGAGGTCGGCAATCCGGTCGATTGCGCTGGCATCGTAAGCGCGCTTGCGCATCGCCTCGCGCACAGCACCCGGGTCCCTTCGGATAAGCTCTATCGAGATCATGGCGAGCGGCGACTATCCCAGAATCTGTCGCAGTCGGTCGATGATGATCTCTTCCGCCCCTTCGCTCAGCGTGAGAAGTCTGATGCCGAATCTGTCGCCGGAATCGAACTCCCGCACCCAGATGCTTGGGTTGCCGTTTCTCAGCTCTTCCACTGCGTCGGCGCCGGTCATTCCCACCGTGTCAGGATCGACGACAACGACCAGTCCCTCGACTGGGCCGTCATCGGCAAGGTCCTCCAGTGAAATGCCACTGATGCCTGACAGCCCTGACCTCAGCGTTGCGACCCTGGCTTCGTACGCGGCGAACCTGTCCTCGTGGTTCATGGTCAGCCACGCTCGCAGCGCGCCGTACACGGCTACCACCTCTTGGCGGTCCACCTTCATAGGACGTCCGAACGACCTGATAGGCGACGCCTCGAATCCCACAAAGCTGTGAGAGCGTGCAACGTCGACCAGTTCCCCACTGCCCGTCAGCAGTCCGCTCGAGTTGACCGAACCGAAGTATTTCGCGCCGTATGCCACGAGATCGGCGCCCATCTTCACGTACCTGCTCAACAGGTCGGTTGGATAGACCTGTCCGGCTGCATCTACGATGATCGGGACTCCGTTCGCATGACCGACGTCTATCACCGTCTCAAGTGAAAGCGCGCCTGGATTTCTGTCACCGGGCGCAAGGTAGTGTATCGCGGCCGTCTGGGAGCCGATCGCGGCCTCGAGGTCTTCTACCGTTGTGTGTTCTTCGCTCCCGATCTCTACCAGCCTGCCACCCGGTATCGTCATGCACCGGTCATACTTGACCCTGAGCTGGCGCTGGATAATGATCTCGTTGGGCATGTCCGACGTGTCCGGGATCCGCTCGATGCGGTCCACATCGTCTCCAGTTATACACGCCGCCGCCGCGTATGCCAGTGCGGCTGAGCAGCCGGACGTTACGAGCGCGGCCTCCACCCCAAGCATATCGGCGATTCGTCCGCCTACGGCGTCCATCAGCTCGCTCATATTGACGTAGTAGTCTTCTGAGGCGTCCATCAGCGCCCGGAGCTCCGGTGATGGCGTTCCTCCTCCCAGCAGGGTGCGATTGCCCTGGGCGTTGATAACCGGTCTTACACCAAGCTCTTCAAAGATCGTTGTCATCTGGACACTTCCTGCAGTAGCTGCTTGTCATACTCTTCAATTCATCCTGGAACGTAACGTTGGGTCGTCGATCTTCTCTCCGATCTTCAGCGTTCCCAGCATGGTAGTCCACGCTCTTATGGCGGGACGAGCGACTTCAGGATAAAAGTCGCTAGTGATAAACACACAGAGATTGTCCTTACACGCCAGACACATCCGCGTGTAAGCCTTCCTGTTCTCATCCTTATCGATGAACTCGCCTTCCATCCACGCTAGATCGAAGTCCGGTCGCTGAGCGGTTTGGATAGGGCCTCGGCTTGTTATGTGGCTGTCCACGCCTTTTATGACCAGGTCTTCGAGCATGACCTCAACCGTTGAAGTGGCGGATAGGTGCGGCGCGAAACGGATTACTGAAACGTTGAACCGCATTCTCTCCTTTGGGGGACGCTTGTCGGAAATCTGAATAGTCCCATTATCGAGCGGAGTTATCGTCCACTTCCTCGGGATCTCGAACATCGCGGCGCCACGATCGGCGACGAACACCGAATTGCCAGGACTGGCTCTCCAGCCGTGGTTCTTAGGCAGCTTCAGGGGGCGCTCGCGCCACCCATCGTCACCCCTTGCTCGTCGCAGCACCATTGTAAATTTTCCCTCTTGCGCCGGCCCGCCAGTCGTGGCTCCGTAAGGTCCTCATCGCGCGCCTGTCCCGTCTTTTCATGACGTATCTATCCTGCACTGTGGAGACAGTCGCGCGTAATCTCGCCTCGCCGAACACCTATGAATCGTTCAGGGTATTCTATTGCGACAGCAGCAGTGGCGCAAGTGAGCGCTGAGTCTCGCCAATCCCGTCGTGGTTTATAATGTGACATACTGACGATCTGTGGAGGGACAGCAAATTGACAAGCGCGGACGTCCGGGTGTCCGACTTTGGCGATGGGTTGATCGAGCAGCCCAGAGCACACTTGCGAATGACACTCGCCCAGGACGAGCAGGGTCTTGTGCTCACGTACCAGGATCGCGAAGTCCTGCGTTGCTATCTGACCCCGAACGGAATGCTGGCTGGTGGCTTCGTAGCTCAAGCCCTCGGTGTCAAGCTGCCCCCTCTGGGGGAGTCCGTCCTGGCGCGTGTGTCCACCGGCGTGCTCTACCGCGTGCTGGGTGTGTGCCAGCTGGACTACTCTGAAGAAGCTTCCTACGTTGTGCTGGAGCGACTTCTGGAAGAGGCGCAGATGCAGCGGGGCGCGACCAACCTGTCTGAATGATTCTGTCCCCGCTTTGCTTTGATCCCCTCTTGTCTCTATAATCGTGGCGAATTTTGGATTGACGAGTCGGGAGAAGTATGCTTTCTGACTACGCTGAGCTGGAGCCTGGCCAGGAGATCTCAAGGCACTCTTATCGAGTGGATAAGAGTCTGATTTCAGACTACGTGGCCGCAGTCCAAGACGAGAACCCCGCGCTGGTGAATGAGACCGGTGAGCGGCTCGTTCCCGCGATGGCTGTGGCAGCCTTGAGCATTCGCGGCGTGGTTCAGGACCTTCGGATACCCGGAGGAACGCTCCACGCGGGACAGGAGTTCGAGTTCATGTCTGCCGTGTCTGTCGGCCACTCTCTCGAGTGCGTTGCCACTCTGGCACAGAACTCAATACGCGGCGACTGGCGCTTCTTGGTAATCGACTGTCACGTGACCGACGGCCAGCGCGCCGATGTCATGACTGGGAAGAGCACCATAATGATCCCAGCGGGACTCGGTCCGCGCGAGACCGAGCGATGATACAAAAGGGTGACAGTCTCCCGCAGGTGGAGAAGATCGTGGATCAGATGCGGATCGAGCGATACGCCAGCGCGTCCGGCGACTTCAATCCGATCCACCTGGACCACGAATTCGCGTCCCAGACCCAGTTCGGTGGGACCATCGCCCACGGCATGATGGTCGCGGCGACTATCTCCGAGATCATGACCGGCGCGTTCGGGCGAGACTGGAGCAGCGCCGGCAAGATGAAGATAAGGTTCCGCTCGCCGGTCAAGCCTGGTCAGAGAGTGACCGCGCAGGGCAGTGTGCAGAGAGTAATTCCTGCTGGGGACTCCAGCAGAGTCATCTGCTCGGTCTCGGTAGTCAAAGACGACGGAGAGGTCGCAATCTCTGGGCAGACAGAGGTTACGGTCGCCGCTGATTGAAGCCATAAGCCAACGGAGAAGCGATACCTTGAGCTCTGAAGTCAAATCCATCCGGATTGCCCTGGATGCCATGGGTGGGGACAACGCCCCCTCGGAGGTCGTCAAAGGCGCAGTCCAGTTTGCGTCTGCCGGCCAGGGACAGGTCATGCTCGTGGGCGACCCCTCTGCATTGGCACAGGAGCTCGATTCCTACGATACGTCTCGTCTGCCGATCGGCGTGGCGCCAAGTGAAGGTGTAATTTCCGAAGACGAATCGCCCGCGCTTGCGCTTCGACAGAAGCCCCGCGCGTCGATCCTCGTCACGACCGGCATGGTCAAACAGGGTCATGCCGATGCGTGTGTCACGATGGGATCGACTGGCGCCGCGATGGCAGCCGGCGCGGTTGTGCTCGGTCTCGCAAGAGGCGTTGAGCGACCCGCGTTGGGCGGCCCTGTTGTTGGGATTGCGCCGAACACCTGCATACTGGACCTTGG
>JAAXHZ010000080.1 GCA_012270625.1 Dehalococcoidia bacterium
GGTATCCGTATGGAGCCGCCGGTGTCGCTGCCCAATGCGGCCATGCACTGGCTTGACGCGACCGCGGAACCGGAGCCGCCGCTCGATCCTCCGGTGATTCTGGAGACATCCCAGGGATTGTGGGCTGGCCCATCATGGGGATTCACACTGGTGGCGCCGAGGGCGAACTCGTGCATCTGGAGTTTGCCCATCAGAATCGCACCCGCATCGTTGAAACGTTCGACGACTGCGGAGTCGTAGTCTGGCACGTAATCTCGCAGTATTCTGGAGCCTACGGTGGTAGGAATACCCTTCGTGTAGTAGAGGTCTTTCAGACCGATTGGTATTCCGTGCAATGGTCCGCGATATGTCCCGCCTGCTATCTCACGCTCCGCGGCGGCAGCCTGGCTGAGCGCCTGATCTGCGAGCACGGTGATGAACGAATTGAGTACGGGCTCGGTGGACTCGATTCGGTTAAGATGGGCCTCAGCAAGCTCTACAGGGGAAAGATGGCCTGATTCTATGAGCCGCGCCGCCTCACTTATGCTGTAAAAGCACAGATCGTCTTGGTTCATTGGCCACTCTGTTTCGGCTCGAAGACCACTGCCGGCTCGTAGGTGTGTGGGCAGAGCTCGTCGAGCCTGTCGATGTCATCGATTCCAGATGTTACTCGCTCCAGCAGTGCGCCGGCGTCAACGACGGATAGGTCCAGTCCCAGCACGTTGGCCTGAGTCTGGAGCCACTCTTGGGTTAAGATTCGGGAGGACTCTGCCATAGATACTCCTCTCGCAAGGTGGAGGTCCGGGTTCACATGTGTCTCTCGTCGAGGCCGCAATACTTACTACACGGATCGTCGGTTGGTGTCAACTTCCGGACGCCGCCCGCATACGTTGTGCATCCGACTGATGAGCTTGAGCCTCCTGTTGGCTCTGCATGAGAATGGAACCTATATTGCGCACCTGCCGGTTTATCAGCGCTGGACCGAGCGCGAACACTGACACCAGTGCGCCTCCAATCGCGACAGCGACTGGTACGCCAACAAACGCAGCTATCGCGCCTGCCTGCATTCCGCCCAAAGGCATGATGCTCCAGGTCATCCCGTAGAAACCCATCACGCGGCCGCGCATTCTGTCAGGCACCAGAAGCTGTAGCGAACTCATGATGGAGATCATGTAAGTTGAGCTCGAAGTGCCCATAACGAACATGAGCGCCAAGGCCAGTGGAAAAGAGCCTACGAACCGGGATGTAAGCGCAAACGCCACGATGGCGAGTCCGAACGCCACTCCACCACCGATTATCAGTAGTCCCTTCCGATGGAAGTCGCCCGCTGAGCTCAGCAGCATGGTGACAGCGAGAGCGCCCACGCCGCCAATCGTCATGAGAAGGCCTTGACCGTCCGCGCCCACCTTGAGGACGTCCACCGCGAAGGCCGGCATCATGGTGATGTACGCCATGCCGAAGAAACTGTTGAAGAACGTCATAGCGATTAGGAACGAGAATATCGAGCTGCCCGCGATGAACCTCAGTCCCTCCCACAGATCACCCATTGCGCTGCCAGTCGATGTCGATTCGATTCTCGGCACGCGAAGCATCAGAATGACGATGGCCATCACGACGAAGCCCGCTCCGGCCACGAAAATGGCAGTGGCGGTGCCAATCAAGCCGATAATGGTTCCCGCTACCGCTGGGGCCACGATTCGTGTTCCCTGCCAGATAGCGGAGTTAAGCGCCACAGCGCTCATGATGACCCTACGGTCGATAAGGTGAGGGTAGAGGGCTTGGCGAGCCGGCTGATCGAAGGCGTTCACCGCGCCTGCTGCGAAGGCAAGCGCTATGATGTGCTCAACTCGCACCAGCTCGAATAGAGTAAGGAATGCCAGCGTGAAGATAAGCGCAGCGGTAAGGAGCTGGGTATAGAAAATGAGCTTACGCTTGTCCAGCTTGTCCGCGAAAACGCCGCCGAACAGGTTCAAGGCAATCGAAGGCAGCGCGCTAGCTACCGCTACGTATCCCAGGTACAGGGGCGATCCGGTCAGCTCGAACGTAAGCCAACCCTGGGCGAACATGAGCATCTGGAAACCACAGACGGATGCCAGAGTGCCAAACCAGTAGGCGCGATACTGTGGGTATCGCAGTGCAGGGGGTACTGAGAACAACCTGCTCAATACCGAGTCTGCTGAGCCATTCGTCTGTTCAGAGTCCGACGTAGGGACTCTATTTCTCACTTCTCACCCTGCTCTCTTCGCTCCACCACCCATCTCAGTCAAGAAGCGGGATTCTGCCCCAAGTCACGCTGTCGGGGTTGTCTGACAGCGACTTCTCGCGGATCATCTCGCGAATCGCGAGCAGAGTGGCGTTGACCTCGTTGGTTACATATACCCAGTCAGGCTCCTCAGGGAACCAGTAGGGAGACGTTATTCGCACCACCTTACCCTCTGAGGCATTCAGGTAGATGCCGAACTTTTCTACGTGTTGCAGCAACGCTAGCTCCTACATTTCGAAATTGGCGATTCCGCATCTATCTGCATATGCAAGCACGCCCTGATCCGGCGCCGACTCACATTACCACACGACTACTAGAGCCGCAATCGGACGAAATTGCGTTTGGCGGCACTCCATCCTTAGGGTTCGCCGCGCGCTCCCATGACGATTAGCTCCAAGATGTCCAGACTGGTTACCATACCAAGGAACTCCTCGGAATTCCGGTCCATAACCGGGAGCGCCGACAGCGAGTTCTCCGTCATTCGCTGAAGCACGTCCTCGACCAGCTCATCAGGCCATGCCATAGGTGTGTTGTGGCGCACCACGTTGCCTATGGGTGTCCGTGCCCACACCTCCTTGGGCAAGAATCGCAGCATACTCACTGACACTATCCCGGAATACGCGCCGTCTCTATCCACCACGACATAGTCCTGCTGATGAGGCACTATCCACCGATCGCTGAATGCTCTCACTGACAGATCCGGATCCGGGTACGTGCGTATGGGGTTGAGTATGTCGTCGACCCTGATGTGGTCCAGCGCAAAGCGTACCAGAGAAGGAGGCAGCGGGTCGGGAAGCGTCACATCCTCGGCCTGCTTGGCGCGGTTGATGGCAAATCTGATTATCAAGGGCGTCAGCAGGATGTAGAAGAACATCATCAGCGCGAGCAGCGAGAACACGTCTCTCCCGATGGCCCCGATATCCAGCAGCATCAGCAGCAGCGCGATCTCCGCAACCCCTTTGGCCATCAGCCCTGCAGCCATAGGGAAAGGCATGCTCAGCCGCGCCGCGAACACGCCGATGAAGGCTCCAGCAAACTTCCCCAATAGCGGAACGGTCACCAGCGCTACAATCGTCCACACTGGCAACTCTATGAACGACAGGCTTAGGTGCAGTCCTGCCGACGCGAAGAACAGCGGCACGAACAGCCCTTCAGCAACGCTCCTCATGCCCGGGACGACGTCTCGACGCACCTGTTGAGGTAGCCCTGACAACGCCGTTCCAAAGAGAAGCGCCCCTAGCTTGCCGTGAAGCCCCAACTCTTCTGCTGCTATCACCATCATGAAGAGTATCCCCAGGATCAGCCCGAACGATAGGTATGGCACGTTCAGCACACGCTGAAGCATAACGATGACCGGCGGAATCAACCTGATCGATATCAGCCACGACACGATAGTGAAGCCTGCGATCTTTGCCACAAGCACGAACATGCTGAACGGTGTCAGGTGGTGATCGTGCTCGCCTATCGTGAACCCTACCACCAGCATCGCAAGCAGCTCGGCAATGATCACCGTGGTGAACATTTGAATTCCGATCGGTTCCCTCAGACGCCCTCCGTCCGACAACTCCTTGGCCACCACTCCCAGACTGGAAAGAGACAGAATTCCCGCCAGCGCAAGCGCATCGCTAAACTGTAGGCCCAAGCCGAAATCGTAGAAAATGTCCGACGTGACCAGCAGGGAGACAAGCAGGGAGCCTACCACTGATATGATCGCGGCGACGAAGAATCGACCACGGATTGTAGCCATGAAGCCTTGAATGTCGATCTCGTCCAGACCAATGAGAAAGAAGAACAGGAACCCGCCTATACCTAGGAAAGCCTGCAGTTCCGTTGTCGGCTCGACTATTCCAAAAACCGGTCCCAGCAGAACGCCTGTCGCAATGTAGCCCACGATCGCGCTTAGGTGGAAGCGATCCAGCACACCCTCCATCAGCTTAGCGGCAGCTATCATCAGCCCGATGGAAAGCAGAGCTTCGTGAGTCACACCGCTACTCCACTGTAACGGTCTTAGCGAGGTTTCTGGGTTGGTCGATGTCGCAGCCCCTCCGGACGCCTATGTGGTATGCGATCAGCTGCATTGGCAGCGAAACCAGGAACGGACTGATGATTTCAGATGACTTGGGAATAGCGATCACGTCGTCGGCTAGCTGGGCGATCTGGACGTCGTCCTCAGTCGCCACGGCGATGATACTTCCACCGCGCGCCTGTACCTCGCTGATGTTGGACTGCATCTTGTCCCGCAGTGAGTCTCTGGGTGCGATTGCCACTACCGGCATGTCTTCATCAATAAGCGAAATCGGGCCGTGCTTCATCTCTCCTGCGGGATAGCCCTCGGCGTGAATGTAGCTTATCTCCTTGAGCTTGAGCGCGCCCTCCATCGCCAGCGGGAATCCTACTCCCCTACCCAGGAAAAGGAAATCCGACCGTCGCCCGTACTTCCGCGCGATGTCAGCGTAGATGCTTTCGTCGGTGAGCATAGAACCTAGCATGTCCGGGAGTCTGCCAATCTCCGACACTATCGCTCGTCTGCGCTCGTCCCTGATCGATCCCCGACGAACCCCGAACTCCAACGAGAGCAGCAGAAGAGAGACGAGCGAGGACATGAATGTCTTGGAAGCCGCTACCCCGATTTCGAGTCCGGCGCGGAGCAGCATGGTGTGGTCAGCAATCCGTGTGGTCTGAGTTCCCGGGTAGTTGCACAACGTGATCTGAGGCGCGCCAAGATCCCTGGCAAGCTCCATCGCGGCGAGAGTATCGACAGTCTCGCCTGACTGACAGACCGAGACGACGAGTGTCCGCGAGTCCAGCACAGGGGAGCGATATCTGAACTCGGATGAGTTGTCGTACTCGGACGGAATCCTGGCCAGTGTCTCCATCCAGTATCTTCCTAACATCGCCGCGTGTAGGCTTGTGCCCATACCAAGGAACACAACGCGATCGATAGACCCGACCAGCTCGTCGCTCAGATCGAGCTCTGACAAGTTTACGGAGAGATCGTCGAACGACACACGACCGCCAAGCGCGTTGACGATCGCGTCCGGCTGCTCGTGGATCTCCTTGTGCATGAAGTGCTGATGCTCGCCCTTGGCTGCCGACATTGCGTCGTAGGAAATGTGCGTGGCGCGCTTCTCTATCGGCACACCATCGGCCGACGAGAACACCATTTCGTCGTCTGCCAGAACTGCCATCTCGCCGGCGCTGAGATAGATGACGTTGCGAGTATAAGGCAGCAGCGCCGGAAGATCAGACGACAGAAAGACGCCATCATCGCTCCGGCCAACGACGATACCTCCCGCATTGCCCAGTCGCAAGCCGACGATCTTGCCTGGGTCCAAGGTCGAGAAAGCAACTAAGGCGTTCGCCCCACTGATGCGCCGCGCCACATCTACGAACGCTTCTTCCAAGGTAAGATCCCGTGCGAGGCAGTCCTCGATCATGTGAGGGATGCATTCCGAATCGGTCTGCGACTTGAACACGTGACCTTTGGCGACCAACTCTCGTTTGAGGTCCTGGTAGTTCTCGACGATCCCATTGTGTACGACGACGACCTGGTTGGAGCAGTCGGTGTGGGGGTGCGCATTCTGATCGGTTGGCCCCCCGTGAGTCGCCCACCTGGTGTGGCCGATCCCGAGACTGCCCTTGGGCATCGCGCCGTTCAGCGACTCCCTCAGGTTCGCGAGTTTTCCGGTCCGTTTGTGCAATCTCGGAATTCCGTTAGGCCCTACGACCGCGATTCCGGCGCTGTCGTAGCCCCGGTACTCCAGGGTACTCAGTCCTTCCAGGAGAACTCCCGCAGCCTGGCGATTGCCTGCGTATCCGATTATCCCGCACATACACCCACCATTCGCATCGACGGGTAGAGCATCGGCGTAGTGATAATGGTTGCGCCTCTGTCCGTTGAGCCGATCACAGGGTCACTCCGGCGGGGTCTTCTTCGCGCGCGAGGTCCCTTGCATAGAAACCGTGGTATGACTCGGGCAGAAGGTCACAGATGCGCCGCATCATGTCGGCTGTCATCGAGCGCATCAGCTCTCGGCTGGGACGCCCCTCTATGCTCGGCAGGGAGAACGGTTGGCCGATGTTGATCCTGATCTGCCCCGTGGGATTTATGACACGCAAAAAGGGCTGCATCCTCTCAGTGCCGGTGATGCCAATGGGGAGTACAGGCGCGCCGGACTTGAGTATCAGGGCAACGGCCCCGGACTTGGCCTCATTGATGCTGGCTGTGCGACTCCGTGTACCCTCCGGGAAGATTACCAGCGCAGCATCCTGCTGAAGCTGACGCAGCGCCCAGCGGAAGGCCTTCGCGTCCACTCCGACGCGATCGATGGGGAACGCTCCGTAGCTGCGCAAGTACCATCTGCCGACAGGGCCGACGGCCCTGAACAGATTGTCCTTGGCCAGATACTTCAAACGACGGGGAACGCTCGCTCCGAGGAATGATGGATCGAGGTTGCTTAGGTGATTGGCGACCACCACCAGTGGTCCCATCGGAGGAACGTTTTCAGCGCCGATCACCTTGTAATCCGCGAACGTGCGCAGTGTGCATCTCTGCAAGAAGTTGCTGACATGATAGACCGCTTCCACTATGATCGCTCCGCCAGCGCAACTATCCTGGTCACAACGTCAGACAAGCTCAGATCGTCGGTGCGGATAACCACCGCGTCGTTGGCGACACGCAGTGGCGCATCGTCTCTCTTCGAGTCCATCTCGTCTCTTCTCACCGTGTCGGCCAACACCTGTTCCAGATCGATGGCAACTCCGGCTGCGATCATCTCAGCGCAGCGCCTCTTGGCACGGACATGTGCGGACGCATCCAGATACACCTTCGTGCTGGCGTCCGCCAACACAACCGTGCCGATGTCGCGTCCCACCATAACGGTAGGGCTAGTCTCGGCTATCCTGCGCTGATGGAGGGTCAGCGCACGCCTGACACCGCGAACCGCTGAGACCGCCGAAACGTTGCGGTCAACATCAGTGTCCCTCAAGTGATCGGTGACGTCGGTGCCATCCACGATCAAGCGATCGCCCCTGTCCGAGGGCAAAAGAGCAATTCGCATCGACTCTGTCATTTGCGTTAGCTTCTGTTCGTTGGATATGTCTATACCATCATGGACGGCCTGCCACGTTGCGGCGCGGTACATCAGACCGGTATCTAGAAATGCGTAGCAGAGCCTTTCGGCCACACGCGCCCCGACGGATGATTTGCCAGAGGCGACAGGCCCATCGATCGCGACCGCTTCGATCACCAAGTCGTTCAGAGTCCTCCGACAGTGATTTCATTCTGATTATATGTTTGCGATTTGCTGCGGGCAAGCTGCCATGATGAGGCGAGTTACGGGTCAGTGAACTTCCTTCTGATCTGTTCCTCGAAGTCGGGTTCCCACCTCACTATACGGCCTTGGGAAAGCAGTGTTTCGTTGGATGCCTGGCGAGAAGCCCTCGGATTGGCCGGACTAGTGCCTATCACACCCGATTCCGTCATGTCCGTGATACGCGCATCGTCGAGCCCAAGAAGGTTGGACAGGACCGATTGGTTGTGTTCTCCCAACGTCGGGGCGGCAGACCTGATCTCGCCTGGCGTCTCACCGAACTTCCACGGTCGGCTGGCATAGGGCAGGGGAGGCATCTCCGTTGACGCTGGATGAGACACGACTTCATAGAATCCGCGGGCATTCAGATGTTCGTTGAACAGCAGAGCCTTGCCATCCAAGACCGCGCCAGCCGGTACTCCGACCTCCTGTAGCGCTTTCTGCATCTCGCCGGCCGACCTTCCTGCCGTGACTTCCGATATCAGAGTGTCTATAAGTTCATGGTTTTCGATCCTCGAAAGACCGTCGGCAAATCGCGGATCGCTTACCCAGTCGGGCTGATCCAGCACGCCGCACAGGGCAGCCCACTCACTGTCAGATCTCACGCTCAGAGAGATCCAGCTGTCGTCTCCCGCGCATGGGTAGGTACCCTGCGGCGCGTACCTGTTATCCCGGTTCCCAGAAGTTCCTGTGACCCTGCCATTGAAGGCGTAGTCCATAAGCGGCTCGGGAACGGTGGCGGTGAGGGTCTGTGTCTGGGAGACGTCGATGAACTGGCCCTCTCCGGTTACGGCCCTGTGCATAAGGGCCGCCATGACTGCAAACACCGTGTGTTCGCCAGCCGTGTAGTCGGCGTATGGCAGCTCTGGAATCGAGGGCGGTCCATCGATGTACCCAGTCACCGACGCCAGACCGCACGCCGCCTCGGTGCCATAGCCTATCGCTCCGAAACCGCTCCAGGGGCCGGTGTGACCGTAGCCTGTCGATGAGACCATGATGATGTCCGGTTTCACTCTTGTGAGATCGTCGTATTCCAGGCCAAAGTTGCTTATCACCCGAGGGGTGAAGTTCTCGACGAACACATCGCTCACGGCTATAAGATCGATCAAAGTCTCGATACCTGACGACTGGGCCAGATCCAGAGTGAGGCTCTGCTTACCCCTGTTCTGCTCGTAGAAATTGACCGCGCGGTTCCAGAACTCGCCGGAGCCGTCGTTCTTGTAGAATCCGGCGACACGATAGCCATCCATGCGCGTGCAGGACTCTATGCGTATAACCTCGGCGCCCATATCTCCGAGCAGCTTGGTGGCGAACGGTATCGCGATAAGCTGACCCATCTCGACGATTCGTATGCCCTCTAGGGCTCTCGCTGCGGCCATGCTCATACGACTCCGGCGGCTACGAGCTGGCCCAGCTCTTCCTTGGACATACCAAGCTGTTCCACGTATATCTCGATGTTGTGCTGGCCCAGCGTGGGTGCAGGCGTCTCGACAGACCAGGGTGTCTTCGACATGCCAAACGGCGCGCCGGGGTAGTCTGCTTTACCCGAGACAGGATGATCGATCTCTACAAAATACTCCCGATGCTCGTACTGAGGGTTTTTGTGAAGTTCAGCGGCATCCAGCACTATGCCGTATATCAGGCCCCGTCGCCGGTTGGCTCTGTAGAACAGGTCTTCTTTACCGTACTTCGCGAAAGCGTCACGCAGGATCCTGTCGAGGTCGGCGGCGTTCTCAAGACGCCCCTCCGCGGTAGCGAAGCGTTCATGAGCAAGCTCGTCCGATTCGAGAAAGTCCACGGTAGCATCCCAGTCCACGCCTCCGAACGCGATTGGGACTATATAGCCGTCCTTGGTTGCCACAGGAGATCGCGGCAATTCGCCAGCCTCACTTGGCCGGCGCCACTTGACGGCACCCGTGTACGCGAATGCCGAGGTCGTATCCCGGAGTCCGGTCGCGATGCACTCCTGAATCGAAACATCGATCCACTGGCCGGTTCCAGTCATCGCACGATGAAAGAGAGCGATGAGGGCAGCAGAAGCAGCGTCCGCGCCAGCTTTGAATTGCGCCTGGTTGAAGCCGTGCTTGAGCGGCTCGCGGTCGTTGTCTCCGAAGATGTACTGGATGCCGCCGAGCGCGTATTCGACTAAGTCGGTCGCCTCGTAGTCTCGGTACGGTCCAGTCTGGCCGAAGTTAGAAATCGACACCATGACTACCGAAGGATTAGTCGCGCTAAAGGTCTGGTAGGTTAGGCCGAGAGATGGCAGTGTGCGGGGCCGAAAGTTCTCAACGATAAGATCGACTTCGTCGGCCAGCCGTCTGAGTATCTTTTGTCCGGTGGCGGACTTCAGGTCGAGTGTGACCGAGCGCTTGTTGGTGTTCAGGTAGAGAAACGGCAGTCCCTTGTCAGGATGCGGGTCATCGCCCGTGAATGGCCCCATACTGCGCGCGGGGTCACCGGAGCCGGGACGTTCTATTTTCGTGACCTGTGCTCCGAAGTCGGCGAGCAGCTTCGTGCAGTAGGAGCCTGCGATGTGATGAGTCAGGTCCAGCACTTTGATTCCATTTAGGGCGCCGGCCACAGCCACCTCCAGTATGACTCGTTTCTGTGCCGCCGGTCAGGATTATACAGGTTCGAGCGGCTGGATACTGGCATTGAACATATCAGCGTCATGAGAGGTCTGGTCCTGCATGGCGGTTGAGTTTGCCCATCCCCAGCTACCCTCGTATAATCGGGCTGCTTTGGAAAACTCTGAAAAGTACATCCAAGAAGTAGGAGCAAAAATGGGAGCACAGGTAATCATCTACGGACCAAGCGACGCGCAGCTAGCCGATTTTCAACGGGTCGCGCCAGAGGGTGTCGAAGTGGGATGGGTGAACTCCACCCTGTCCCTTGACGAGCAAGCGGTTCAGCTGCAGGACGCCCAGGTCGCCATAGTCGGCGGGGCGCCGGTGACAGTCGAAGTAGCGAGTCGAGCGCCAAACCTTAAGCTCGTACAGACCATCAGCGCTGGCACCGACACTCTGGACAAGACGGCTCTCGGGGAAATGGGCATACGTGTCTCGAACAATGGCGGGGGCAATGCGGTCGCGGTCGCCGAGCACACGATCGCGCTGCTGGTGAGCACGATCCGCAAGATGCAGCTGCAGTTCAACGCCGTAAAGGCCGGTGAGTGGGCCGCTGACATCAGACAGGCATGGTTCTCGCAGGCGAACGAGATCCAAGGGAAGACAGTAGGTATTGTGGGACTCGGCAGAATCGGCTCGCGCGTGGCGCGCAGGCTGCAAGGCTGGGAGTGCGACATCATCTACACGGACATCGTCGATCCTGAGCCCGGCATCGAGGAAGAGTTGAATTTGAGACGGGTGTCCCTCGACGAGCTGCTCCAAGAGTCGGATATCATCACGCTCCATGTCCCCCTCGGAAGACCGACGCACCACATGATAAGTGACCGTGAGTTCGACCTTATGAAGCCGACAGTGGTCTTCATCAATGCTTGTCGCGGGCCAGTCGTTGATGAGGCCGCTCTCATTCGCGCCCTTGAAGCAGGGAAGGTTGCGCAAGCAGGTTTGGACGTACTCGAAGAAGAGCCCACTCCTGTCGATAATCCCCTCCTCAATATGGACAATGTGCTGGTCACGCCTCATCTCGCGTCGTTCACGCAAGAGTCAGGCGAAAAGAGCCGCACGTTCGCGGTGCACAACGCGGCCAGGGTACTCAGGGGAGAGGATCCAGAGTCGGTGGTGCTGCCTGACTAACACGACGATGGCGTAAACTCGGAGTGGGCAGTTCTGTTTTGCTCGCTCCCGTGCTCTAGGCCCGAACGGACGGGATCCTCTCCCGGCTTACACCGACTCTGTCAAGCAAGTCAAAGGGAGCGGAGTCAAGAAGGGACACGGCATCTTCGAGGTCCAGCCCCGAGCCTCTCGCAACCTTCATGGCGAAGTCTCGGCTGAGCAGGTCCTCGGGCGCGTGCGCGTCGGAATCGAGGACCAATCTCGCGCCAGCTGCCCTTGCGGTCTGCACTACATGGCCATTGGCCATGCCGTGGCCCTTGCGCCCGGAGACCTCCAGGAACACGCCGTTAGCGGCTGCAATTCGAGCCTCGTCCAGTGTTATCAGGCCCGGGTGGGCGAGGATATCCACCTCAGTGCTAGACACGGACGCAAGGTTGGTTCCTTCTACGACGGGCTCGGTTATGGTCTCGCCGTGAACGTTGACCATCACAGCGCCAAGGCGTCTGCACTCACGCGCCAGTCTGTCTATGTCCTCGCTCGGAGTGTGCGTAATCTCCACTCCGGGCAGGGCCAGGATGTCCCAGCGGGAGCTGGCCATTTCGCAGTCGGCTATCAAGGTCTTGAGAATGAACTCCATATTCCCCGGGCCAACGTGATCTGTGATCGCCATGACACGATAGCCGGTGTGAATAGCTCGACGTATCAGCTCGATAGGGGAGAGTACGCCGTCGCTCAGGAAGGTGTGAGTGTGGAAGTCAAACATGATTGGAAGCGGCGGGGACTCTAACTATCCTGCTGAAGCGTTCCGGCAATGTCGCGCATCTTGGGACCAGTCTTGCCCATGTAGAACGGTGGTGGAGTAGGCGGGTGGTTTACTTTCAGGCACACGAAGACAGGCCCTTGCTGGACGATGATCCGTGGCAGCTCGCTTGCCAAGTCTTCAAGGTCACTGAACTCGTATGCGTGCTCGAATCCCGCGTCTCGAGCCAGCGCGGCAAAGTCGTACTTGCCGGAGCCCGGTATCGGTTGCCCGCCGGTGGTGAAGTACACGCCGTCTTCGAAGACGAAGTGCACCAGATTCGCTGGGGCGGTCTCGGCGATCGTAACCAGGGTGCCGAGGTTCATGAGAAGTGCGCCGTCGCCGTCGAGACACAGCACCTTCTTGTCCGGCTGAGCCAGCGCGATTCCCAGCGCGACGGATGATGCCTTGCCCATGGCACCGAAAATGGGAAGGTCAAGATCGGGCTTCTCAGAGACCGATTCCCAATACCTGTTGGGAGTCATGGTACCTACGACAACGGCGTCGCCCCTAACATCATTTATTGCTTTTGCCGCGTCGAGTGAGGAGATCATTCTCGTGTTGCTCCTTGAGTGTCACGTCTGGCAAGCAATTGTAGCGAGGGGACTTGACCGGCACAACCGCACGACAGCGGCCCTTAGCCCCTGTACTGGAATCTCTCCGGCATATGGGAAGTGACGTTCAGAGCCATAAGCGTTCGCTGCGCCGCAAACTCAGCTACGTCGTCGATGCTCTGCTGACGCAGGTAGAACGCGGGCTCGGGTGGGATGATCGTTGCGCCGAGCGTGGCGAGCTTCGTAAGGTTTTCCAGATGTATGACACTCAGAGGAGATTCTCTGGGCACGACGACAAGAGGGCGGCGCTCCTTGATCGTCACGTCTGCCGCGCGGCGGATCAGGGTGTCAGACGTGCCATGGGCGACTGATGACGCGGTCGCCATGCTGCACGGCACAATCACCATACCCAGAGCCGGAAACGTGCCGCTGGCGATGGGCGCCGTCATCTCCTGTGGGCCGTAGTATTCGAACATGCCGGAGTCTGACCATCGCTCAAGCGCCGCGCCGAACGATTCATCTGCTTCTCGCCTCCACACCATCCTGGCCGCGGCAGATGCCGATGCGATGACAGGCACTCGCTCCGCCAACAGGGCATCGACAGTGTGTGAGGCCAGCGCCGAGCCGCTCGCGCCTGTAATGCCAACCACAACCGGCAGCGCGCCTGTATCTGGGCTTTCTGCGCTGAGCGAACTCATCTGATATATACCGCCCAGACTGTCCCGACCAGCATCGTGGTCGATACGTAGGCGTTTATCCGCCCAAACGCGACTCCCAAGCGTGACAAGTCCGATGGCGAAACCAGGATGTACTTGTACACGAGAATTCCGGACGCTGCCACACACGATAAGAAGTAGGGCCATGAAAGACCCATCCAGATACCCAGGGAGACGAGGCAAATGACCGCAGATATATCCAGGGTCCTAGCTATTGCAAATGCCTTGACGACCCCGAATCGAGACGCAACGGAGTGAAGCCCATTCTCACGATGGAATTCGACGTCCTGGGTATGATAGATGATGTCGAAGCTGCCTGCCCAGAGCGCAACCGCCAGCGACATCAGTACAGGTTCGAGGGTTAGCGTGCCGGTCACTCCTATCCATGCCGCCGATGGAGAGATCGCGAGCGCCCACCCGAGCAAGAGGTTGGCTGCCCACGTGAATCGCTTGGTGTATGGATACACTACGAGGTACACAGCCGCGACTGGGGCAAGGACGAGAGCTAGTGTGTTGAGCTGCCACGCGGCAAAGAAGAATATGCACAGGGAGACCACCGCGAGGGCGATCACCTCCCAGGCGTTCAGAAGGCCTTGTGGCAGGTGACGCATCGCGGCCCTGGGATTAATCGCGTCGATGTGCCTATCTATGACACGGTTCGC
The DNA here is from genome assembly GCA_012270625.1 of Dehalococcoidia bacterium. The sequence continues at coordinate 14,023 of JAAXHZ010000080.1, forward strand.
CGACATCCCTACTGTGCGGGCGCTCACCATTGCGAGTGTGATCCACCCAAACGTAGCCCAGCCGGGAAAGCCGTCAGCGGCCAGAGTCATGCCGATGTACGCGAATGGGAGGGCGAAGATGCTCTCGTGGAACTTGATCGCATCTAGGAACATAGGCGCCCTGCGCCATATAGCCGATGTGTTCGCCGCGGTGCTCAGAATCCATACTCCTGCCATCTGCTGTCAACGAGCATCTTAATGTCTTCGCTCATGACAATGTCCGGTGGCCAGTCCCGACTTCTGCCCTCGCCCTCAAACTTGGCGGTCGCGTCCACTCCGACCTTGCTACCGAATCTGGGGGTTGGCGTTGCATGATCGAGGTCGTCCAATGGTCCATCCGCAAATACCAAATCGGACGCGGGATCGATGTTGTTTGTTACTCTCCAGGTCACTTCAGATAGATTCTGTACGTCCACGTAGTGATCTACGACTACGATCGTTTTCACCAGCATCATCAGCCCGAGGCCCCAAAGCGCGTGCATCACCTTGCGCGCATGTCCGGGATACTCCTTGCGGATCGATACGATGACAAGGTTGTGGAAGATGCCCTCGGCGGGCATGTTGACGTCCACGATTTCAGGAAGGGCCATCTGCATAACCGGCAGCATAATGCGCTCGGCTGCCTTTCCCATGAAGAAGTCCTCGGTCGGTGGGCGTCCCACCATTGTGGTGGGATAGATTGGGTCCCGGCGATGAGTCATAGCAGTAACGTGGAAGACGGGATATGGCTCGGGCGGCGAGTAGTATCCGGTGTGATCACCGAATGGGCCTTCGTCCCGCATCTCGCCGGGTGATACGTAGCCTTCGAGGACGTACTCGGCGTGTGCCGGGACCTCCAGATCGACTGTCTTACACCGGACTACCTCTACGGGATCTCCACGTATGATGCCTGACGCCGCCAGCTCGTCCATGTCCGGTGGCAAGGGCATTGCGCCGGTCCACATTGTGGCAGGATCGGCTCCCAGCGCAACCGCAACCTCCAGCCGCTCAATGCCCTGTTCGCGCGCACGTCTATCGTGCCTCGCTCCGACCTTATGAGTCTGCCAGTGCATACCTGTCGTCTTCTGGTCGAACACCTGCATTCGGTAGGTGCCAACGTTGCGCCTGCCCGACTCCGGGTCGCGAGTGATGACCAGCGGCAGCGTGATATACGGGCCGGCATCTCCGGGCCAGCAGGTGATTACCGGCATCCTGTAGAGGTCCACGTCGTCGCCAGTAAGAACTACTTCCTGACAGGGAGCTCGGCGCACGGTACGGGGCTGCGCTCTCGCCAGTCCGACGATGTCCCCTAGAGCACGTAGCCTGCCTCCAATACCGCTTGGCGGGGCCTGTGCCATGCTTATCAGGCTCCTGACACGATCCACCAGTTCGTCGATGTGATCCACACCCAAGGCCAGCGCCACCCGCCTGTGGGTGCCAAAGATGTTGATTAGAAGAGGCGCAGAGTGGCCTCGCACGTTGGAGAAGAGCAGGGCGGGACCTCCGTTCTTCACCATACGATCGGTTATCTCGGTGACCTCCAGCTCAGGATCAACAGGAGCGTCGATTCGTTTCAGCTCTCCTGACTGTTCGAGAAGCTCTATAAACTCCCGCAAGTCTTTGTAGCTCATGCCGAACCCGACCGCTCTGCTGCGACTCTGATCTGGGTGGACGAGATGTCTTCTCGAAACATCGACTCTGGAATCGCGGCAAACATGTCATTGAGATAGGAGGGCACCTCGGCGGCGGTGAGAGTCTTAAAACCGTCGCCCTCCAATCTGCCAGCCACGAGAAAAGAGCAGCCGAGTGAACGCATCTCGAAAAAGGCGGACATCATCTTGGCAGGACTGTTGCCGTAGTACTTGGTATCTACAAGGCGAACGAGGGTATCGAAGCCGATGACGAATGTGCACCCCGGCAAGAGGCGAGCTTTCTCGTAGAAGACCGGAGCGCGCGTGGCGATTATACTCGCGCTTCCGTTGAACTGGTCGATACGACGTCTGACTTCAGAGGTCTCCAGCTCAGGTTTATCTACGTTAGTGACGGACAGCTCGTAGGCTACAGGTAATTCGAGTAGATCGGACGCCACTTGAGCCAGGCGGTCGTGGCCGATGTGGCGGGGATTGAACGACCCGGGGATGATTCCGCCTTTGAACGCTGCGTCTGCTTCCTTCCTGCCTTCGGTATCGATTAGAACGTGGCCTATGTGTCCCTGCGACAATGCGTCAAGAGGGTCATCAAGACAGAGTGCATCCGTCAGGACGCTCTCATCCGACGAAAGTTTCAGGTCAAGCCGTTCAGAAACATCTAAAGATTCCGCTATCGAATTCAAGATCAGCCTGCTGACAACGGCGTCTTCTTGGTCCCGACTTCTCAGGCCTTTCACGAATGTGATCGAGGCCGATTTCCAGCCGGTCGAGCCATACACACACACATGGCATCTGTGATCCCCGCGCTTGGGACGATCTGTGGCGATGGTAGCGGTGCAGGCTACGCCGAAAACGGGACTCGCGACTTCGCGGAGCTTCACGGCGCGGAAGTACGCGGCTCTGGCCAGCGACAGCGCTGCGTCGGTGGATACGTATTGCGCGGGTTCTGCGCCCAGATAGTCAATGACCGCTGAAGAGGCGTAGGGAACCTGGATGTCCAGCACCGTGCGCGACGCGCCAGCGACACTGAGGATTGCGTTGATCGCCTGTGAGCCTGCCCCCGCTATCACCAGCGAGGCCATGCCCTTAGTGCGATGAATGGACTCCACGAGTTTGAGCGATTCTAGATCCATGAGCGCCTTCCTAACACCTGACGATACTATAAGCTGACTCCGATGCGCACGCAATTGTGTCGGTGTACCAGAGCATGTTCCGATGAGGTCTGGCTTGTCGCCCTGAATGGCCGTGCGCTAGTATGCGGGCAGCCTGCCATACGCTTCAGCGAGGTGTGGCACATCCCCAATGCGAGAGATACATTTGTATGACGTACTAATAGTCGGAGCCGGTCCTGCAGGCAACGCCGCCGCGCTCGAACTGGCCGAGCACGGGGTGCAGACCGCTGTGATCGACTATCGTGAGCGGATAGGCGACAAGCTCTGTACCGGCGTGATAGGGATCGAGTGCGCGCGCAGGTTTCCCGTGTCACCGCGCCACGTGAGACAGGAGGTCAGTTCGGCCCTTATTCACTCACCCTCGGGCAGGTGCTACAGGGTCGAACGGCGCGGGCCTCAAGCTCTGATCGTTGATCGCGTCGCATACGTTGGAGAAGTCGCCGCGAGGGCATCAGAGCATGGCGCTCACTATCACATAGGCTATAGGGCGACGGCGATCGACAGAACTCGCCATGGAATAAGCGTATCGACTCGGCGCGGAGCGACCGTAGAGCGATTCGAAGGCAACCTGCTGCTGATAGCGACAGGGTTTCGGTCGCCGGTCACGCGCATGGCCGGACTGCGCGATCGGCGTGAACAGGACTACATCTACGGTCAGCAGGTTGTTGTCGAAACCAACGGCGTCGAAGGCGTAGAAGTCTTTGTCGGCGGGGGAAATGCCCCCGAGTCAATTGGCTGGATTGTCCCGGTTTCCCGATCACATGGGCTGGTTGGCACTATCTCGCGTCAAAAGCGCCCAGTATGCTTAGATTCCCTGCTTGACAGGCTGCACTGTGACGGCAAGATCGAGGCGCGCGCTCACGAGTTCAGTCGTTGGGGAATACCGGTCAGGCCATTGGCCGCCACATTTGCGGACCGGCTGATGGTGCTGGGTGACGCGGCCGGATTCACCAAGCCAACCACCGGCGGTGGCATCTACTACGGCATGTTATCGGGCCTGATCGCAGCCGAGACGGCGCGAGAGGTCCTGGATTCGGGAGACCTGTCGGCCCGGTCTCTACGGAAGTACGAACAACGCTGGAAGCGAGAATTCGGTCGGGAGCTCGAGGTGGGTTACTACGCTCGGAGACTGTATGAGTCCATGAATGACGCACAGAAAGAGGAGCTCATGAACGTGTTCCTGTCGGAAGACGTTCAGTCTGATATCATGAACGCCCCTGGCTTCTCATTCGATTGGCACAGCCGAACAATTCTTGGGACGGTCGGGCATCGTCGCATCGCCCGCATGATCTTGAGCTTTGGCCCGGCCATCGCACCCCTAGTCACCCGTCTAATCAGAACGGCGTCGTCAGGCTGACCCAGGCCGCTACGGCCGGAATATCTCTGAGAGAACGCCCATTCTTACGTACAGCGCGTTCTCGGCCTGCCTGTAGAACGCGAGTCTGGGATCGTTAACGTCGATCATGAAGTCTCCGCTCCGCTGCATGGGGTCCATAACTATCGCGTGGGACTGAAGCGAATTCATGAACTCCCTGTCGATGACCAACCTGCCGCGCCCTCTCGACCTAAGTAATTCCATGTGGGCCGCGGTCCTGGGCCCGTTCAGGTAAACCGCATCCACTTCGTTCAATGCGTCCAGACTGTCGGTGCCGCGGAACTCCACTCCTCTCTCGGTGCAGTGTTCAACGACATCAGCGGGAGCCTGTCCACTGAACGGGACCAGCACGACTTCAACGTCATCGAAGAGGGCGAGACCCTTTAGTAAAGCTGAGACGTTCCGGTGTTCCAGGCGGCCTACGATCGCCACTGTGCGTCCGTCGATTCCGCCGAGCTCGCGTTGAAGTGTGTACAGGTCTGCCAGGGCCTGGGTCGGATGATCGTCGGCGCTCCCTCCGTTCACCACGTGCATCGCGTTCACGGACGCGGCACGCTCAGTGACGTGCGGGTCTCCACTTCGCACAACCACTACGTCCATCTTCAGGCTTGCGAGGATGCTGGTGATATCATCAACGAACCTGGAGCTGTGAACCGGAAAGAACTGAGAGGCGTCTTCAGTATGGTACGCTTGGCCCCCAAGCAGCCCGGCGGCCCTTTCGAACGAGGTGCGTGTCAGGAAGCTAGGCTCGTAGAACAGGCAGTACAGGGCCTTGCCGCCCATCGATGCTGGTACTTGGTCACCCTTTCTCAGCTCCTCACAGAGAGGGAACAGCGCTCCTTCTACCCATTCACGATTTAGGTGAGTAGTGTTCGTCAGGTGTCGCAGATGCTGCATTTTGGCACTTTGCACCTTTGGGTAAGCGTTCGATTTCAAGCGGAGATTGTACATGAGAGATGCGCTTCAAGACCATTCGACGTTTGACACCCGCAGTCCCCGATGCTAGATTTATCGAGGTGATTAGCAGTCACGAAACGGTACTGCTAACGTTGCACACTATCGGGAGGCGGGAACTTGCCGAGGTACGACTATCGCTGCACGGCATGCGGTCACCAGTTCGAGTTGCGCCAGAGCTTTGACTCCGATCCTGTGCAGGACTGTATCAAGTGCGGCGCCAAGTCCAACCGCAAGATTCACGCTCCTCCGGTGATCTTCAAAGGAAGCGGCTGGTATGTTACGGACTACGGGAAGGGCCGTGGAAACAATGGTCTCAACCCAGACAGGTCTGAGTCCATGTCGTCAGACGGTGAGTCGTCGGAAGGCGGCAAGTCCGAAAAGTCAGCCAAATCTAGTGAGACCAAGTCAGAAGCCAAGTCGGCATCTACTACAAGCAGCAGCGAATAGCTGATGCGCGCGCTGGTTCAGCGTGTCACACAGGCTTCCGTCTCTGTGGACGGAGAGGTCCTGGGTCAGATCGGCCCAGGACTCGTTGTTTTTGTGGGCATAGCCCAGTCAGACGGGCAGGGCGAGATTGAATACATCGTCTCCAAGATCGTCAATCTACGCATCTTCACGGACACAGAGGGGAGATTCAATCTCTCCGCGCTGGACTTGGGGGTTGAGCTGCTTGTAGTCAGCCAGTTCACACTATACGGCGATACGAGGCGAGGACGAAGGCCCAGCTTCAGTCGCGCGGCTGCGCCTGATGAGGCAGCGGCCCTGTTCTCTGACACGCTGGATGTCTTTCAGGATACTGGGCTGACCGTCCAGACCGGTCGTTTCCAGGCCAATATGAACGTGACCATCCATAACGATGGCCCCGTTACTATCATGCTGGACTCTGATGACCGAAACCGACCCCGCAGAGGCTGAAGCTCACTGGTCACTCGTCGTCGCTGGCGGCCAGTCCCATAGCTCGCGCTCTGTCCAGGAGCGCCTGAGCTCTCTTGACTACGGGCACGTCAATGACCTTTCCGTCGAGAGAAGTGGAGCCGCGCCCCATCGCAACCGCCTCTTCGAATGCTTCGATCTCCCTCTGTGCCTGAGAGATCTCTTCCTGCGAGGGAGAATAGACGCCGTTTATGATGTCCAGCTGGGCGGGATGGATTGCAAATCGGCCCTTGAATCCGATTGCGCGAGACATCTGGGAGTTTGCCTTGAGAGCGACCGGGTCACGAAAAGCGAAGAACGGAGTATCGAGGGCCAGTACACCCGCCGCGCGCGCCGCAACGGCTATCGCGCCTCGTGCGTACGCCAGCTCAGAGTCACTGTCGGTCCGTCTGATCTCCATGTCGTTGGTGAAGTCTTCGGCGCCGAGGGCGACCGCGACGATCCGCTGAGATGCCTTGCAGATGTCGTAAGCCTTCACAATGGCTTCTGCCGACTCGATCCACGGTACAAGTCGGACAGTACCGCGCTCTATTTCGGCTTGTGACTCCGCTCTGTCGAGCATTCTGACCACTTCGGCAACGATCTCAGGGTTGTCCATCTTTCCAACCGACACGCCGAACACATGAGGCCCGACTACTGCCGTGAGATCATCCTCCAGCAGGCCGGTGTCGAGAGAGTTGACTCGGGGTATCACCGGTACGCCAGTGGCGGCCAGCTCGGGGATGTAGGCCGAGGTCACTCCTCGAGCATTGGCCTTCTCATCCCATGGGACAGAGTCTTCCATGTCTGGCACAAAGGCATCTGGTCTGAGACCGACCGCGCGATCGAGCATCCGGGGCGTGTTTCCCGGCACGAAAAGCAGGCTTCTTAGAAAAGTCATGATTCCTCGATTCTAAAGCGGTCTTTCAGGCCCTACCTCGCACACCCGACGGGCAAGTCCAGACATCAAAGGCCGTACCGACATCAGTGCCGTCTTGCTCGGACGCGTTCGGTATTCATAGGTAAGACGGGATAAATAGGAGCTGCTTCCAGTAAGCTGGCATTCAGGTTACCACAGAGCGGCTTGAGACAGGACGGCCCCGTGATCTTCGGCGTTCGGATATAATAGGTCGTGTCTTGGCCGTAGAGCGACGCAGGCCAAATGACGCTGAAAGACGGGGGTGGTGAGGGACATGTTCAAGTCAATTGCCAAACTATTCGGCGGCTCTGACGAAAAGGTGATCGCCAAGCTCCAACCTCAGGTTGACAGAATCAACAGCCTCGAGCGGGAGTTCGAACGGCTAAGCGACGATGCGCTGCGCGCGAAGACAGACGAGTTTCGCCAGCGCGCTACCCGAGGTGAGAGCCTCGACGACATTCTTCCGGAAGCATACGCCGCAGTGCGCGAGGCTGCGAAGCGCACGCTCGAACAGCGGCACTACGATGTCCAGCTAATCGGCGGAATAGCGCTGCATCAGGGCAAGATCGCCGAAATGAGGACCGGAGAAGGCAAGACTCTGGTCGCGACGCTCCCCGCTTATCTCAACTCGCTTACAGGCGAGGGGGTTCATGTCGTTACCGTCAACGACTACCTGGCCCGTCGCGATGCTCACTGGATGGGATCAGTTTACGACATGCTCGGCGTGAGCGTGGGTTCGCTCCAAAACCAGAAGGCGATGGTGTACGACCCAGAATTCAGCGAGGGTGAAAAGGGCTTCGAGCACATGAGGTCGGCCACGAGACACGAGGCATACGGAGCCGACATCACCTACGGCACCAACAACGAGTTCGGGTTCGACTATCTCAGAGGCAACATGGTGACGGATGGCGCGGACAGGGTGCAGCGCGAGCTGGCCTACGCGATTGTGGACGAAGTGGACAACATTCTCATCGATGAGGCTCGTACACCCCTTATTATCAGCGGGCCGGCCGACATGTCGCAGCGCGACTACGCGCGGTACGCCAAGGTGGCCCCCACTCTGCGACCTGAACAGGACTACACGATCGATGAGAAGCACCGTACTGTGGCCTTGACCCAAGATGGAATCTCGAAGCTGGAGCGCACGCTCAACATCAGCAACCTGTATGGTCCGGAGAACTTCGGTGTCGTGCACCAGATGGAGAACGCGCTGAAGGCTCACGTCATCTTCCAGCGTGATCGTGACTATGTTGTGCAGGACCGACAGGTCGTCATCGTCGATGAGTTCACGGGCAGACTGATGACTGGACGCCGGTACTCAGACGGTCTCCACCAGGCCATCGAGGCCAAGGAAGGCGTGAGAATCAGGCCCGAGTCGATCACCTACGCGACAATCACTCTTCAAAACTACTTCAGGCTTTACGCCAAACTGTCCGGGATGACCGGAACGGCCGCGACCGAAGCGGAAGAGTTCGACAAGATATACAAGCTAGACGTAGTCAGCATCCCCACAAATCGTCCGATGGTACGTGAAGATACGAGCGATCTGGTTTACAGGGACCAGAAAGCGAAGTACAGAGCCGTCGTTGTCGAGATCGAACGGCGTCACAGCGATGGGCAGCCTGTCCTTGTCGGCACGACAGACATCGATAAGTCCGAGCTGCTCAGCGACATGCTTCGGCGGAAGGGAATCCCACATGAAGTCCTCAACGCCAAACAGCACGAGCGAGAAGCTTCGATTGTGGCCCAAGCCGGCAAGCCCGGCTCGGTCACCGTCGCGACGAACATGGCGGGGCGTGGCACGGACATAGTGCTTGGGGGAAGCATCGACGTCAACGGTTCGGGTTCACGCCAATGGGACGCCGACCACCAGAGAGTTCTCGATGTCGGAGGACTGCACATCATAGGTACGGAGAGGCATGAAGCGCGACGAATCGACAACCAGCTTAGGGGACGCTCGGGGCGCCAGGGTGATCCTGGCACGACGCAATTCTACGTCGCCCTGGACGACGAACTGATGCGGAGGTTCGGCGGGGACAAAATCCGTTCCGTTATGGACTGGGCTGGGGTTGACGACGATGTCCCGATAGACAATGGGATGATTAACAAGTCCATCGAAAACGCTCAGGTCAAAGTCGAGGCCTATCACTTCGACATGCGCAAGCATCTCGTGGAATTCGACGACGTCGTGAACACACACCGTGAGGTCATCTACGGTGAGCGCGACAAGATCCTGTCTGGAGCCGACCTCAAGACCAACATCCAGGGCATGTTGTCAGATCAGATCGGCGAGATAGTAGCCTCCACGCTCGGTGACAGTCGGCGGTCTGACTGGGACATCGACTCCTTTCTGGCTGAAGTCGGGACCGTACTGCCTCCACCGGACGAGTTCCTTGACGATGACTACTTCGAAAGAACGGACGTGGACGCCATCGAGTCCGGGCTGCTCGAACATGCGGAGCAGGTCTATGAGGCGATGGAAACTGCGCTTACGCCCGAGGTGATGCGCGACATCGAACGCTACTTACTTCTACGTTCGATTGACACCAACTGGGTCCAGCACCTCACCACCATGGAGAACCTTCGCCAGGGAATCGGGCTATACGCCTATGGACAGCGTGATCCACTGGTCATGTACCGGAAGGAGGGAATGGACCAGTTCCAGCTGCTGCAACAGAAGATCCAGAGCGACGTTGCGCACTCCATATTCCGTGTGCAGGTCACGACAGGTCAGGCCTTCGCGAACGGCAGCAGGCCAAGAGGACAGCGATCTGCTCCCCGGCCCGGCAGGTCTTCGGCGCCAAGTGGGAAGGGAGTGCGAAAAGTAGGGCGGAACCAGCCGTGTCCATGCGGCAGCGGCAAGAAGTACAAACGCTGTTGTGCAGCGTGACCAAGTATCTGTTGGCAGCCTGTTCGGCTGTTACTTCGATGATCGGCTATCGACAGCGAGCATTCGTAAAGTCGCAATGACCAATTCAGAGATCGCTGAAGCTTTCGAAACCATCGTCAGCCTTCTTCAGATGAAGGAGGAGAAGACGTTCACAGTCCGGGCCTACCAGCGCGCAGCGCGGACCATCGATCGATTGCCTCAAGATGTGGACGCTATGATCAAAGACGGAGAGGATCTTACAGACATACCCGGAATTGGCAAAGCGATCTCGGCCAAAATCACTGAGCTGGTGACGACCGGGGAAATGGGCTACCTCGAACGTCTCAAGGCCGAGTTTCCTGAGGGGATTCTCGATCTTGTTCAGATACCGGGTCTTGGTCCCAAGACGGTGGTACGAGTCTGGAAGGAGTTGGACGTAACTTCCGTGGAGCAGCTATCCGCGGCGATTGAAGACGGTAGGGTGGCGTCACTCCCGAGGATGGGCGCCAAGAGCGCGCAGAACATACTCAGGTCAATTCAATTTGCACGCTCCAAGAGCGATCGCACTCCGATAGCCCGCGCCATGGAGACGGCGCAGCGAGTGACATCCTACCTCGAGTCCACCTGCCCGCAGATTTCAAAACTGGTTGTGTGTGGCAGCCTGCGAAGGTTTGAGGAGACCGTTGGTGACCTCGATCTCGTGTGCGTTACCGACGATCCACAAGCAGCGCTTGACGCTCTGGCGACTATGGATACAGTCGATGAAGTGCTAGGCCACGGAGACAGGAAGGCATCTGTGGTCCTAAGCTCAGGTATTCAAGTGGATCTGCGAGTAACCGAGCCGCAGAACCTTGGCGCGATGCTCCAGTACTTCACTGGCAACCTGCACCACAACGTGCAGCTCCGGGAGATCGCCACAGGACTCGGTCTGTCGTTGAACGAGTACGGGCTGACTGATCTGGAAACCGGAGAGCTTGAGACCTTCCAAAGCGAGCGGGCCCTTTACGCTAGGCTAGGCCTTCAGTTCATACCTGCTGAGCTCAGACAGGGAGGGTTGGAAATCCAAGAGGCGAAGAAAGGCATCCTGCCCCAGTTGGTACAGGTCTCGGACATCAGGGGAGATCTGCACTCCCATACGGACTGGAGTGACGGGCGAGACTCGATGGAGCAGATGATCCGAGCCGCCCAGGATCGCGGGCTGGAGTACATCGCCGTCACCGACCACTCCGTAGGGCGGGGGATCGCAAACGGCCTCAGCATCGAACGTCTGGAAAGACACGGCGAAAGGCTGCGAGAGGTTGCTGCGAACGTCGGCGGAATCCACGTTCTCCACGGTACCGAAATGGACATTCGCGCAGACGGAACTCTCGACTACCCCGACGATGTACTGGCCGGACTCGATTGGGTAGTAGCATCTGTGCATAGCGCGATGGCGCAAGACTCAGACACCATGACCCGGCGAATTGTTTCCGCAATGAAGAATCCTCATGTCTCGGCGATCGGCCACCTGTCCACAAGGCTGATTGGCGAGCGGAGACCTGTCGATGCCGACTATGAGGCGATCTTCCGCGCCGCCGCTGACACAGGAACCGCGCTGGAGATCAACGGTTCCCTGGAACGCCTGGACCTCAAGGACACCCACATACGACGAGCGCGCGAACTCGGTGCGCCGTTGGTAATCGACACCGATGCCCACACAACCGAATCACTCAGAAACCTGGAATACGGAGCCCGCCTGGCCAGACGAGGGTCGTGTGAACCACATGATATCGTCAACTGTATGGAACTCAAACAGTTCCTTTCATGGCTGAAACTGGACAAAACGTCTCGAAGTAAGGCATTATCGCAGCATGGGCGAGTGTAATTCCAACACCGGGCCTGTTGACTCGGATGCGATATCCCATCTCAGGGAGAAGCTCGAACAAGACACGAACTGGCCGACTGCACTGCTCGAGGCGATGGCGTTGTGGACGGCGCCTGAGGAGACGTTTCTGGACACCAGACTCGTCTATCTCATCGGCTCCGAGGCGTTCGACTGGCTTACCCTGGCCAATCGTCTCTGCTTCGAGGTGAGAGAGCTGATTCCACAGGAAGAGTTGGAGTCCCTGCTGTTTTCGGGACGTTTTCCGCCAAACTTTGATGAAGCCGAGTTCAAGCGGATTCTAGGCTCGGACAAGTACAGCGCATATCTTAACTATTTCTACGGTGTTGAGGTGGAGTTGGCGCTCCAGAACGCTGTGGAAGACGAGGTGGGCAAGCGTTTCTACGCGAGTGGGCGTCAGTACGCTGCCGACCATGCAGACGCGACATTTCAGAGAATCTACCGCTCAACTTATGATGAGCTGCTGACATCGTTCCGAGACGATAGAGACATACCTCACAGACCAGTGACGACGCTGACCGAGATTAAGGAGTTCACCTACTGGCTGTTCAAGCGCCGCCTGAGAGTGTCGGACAAAGCCAAACTAGCTTCCGATACTCGCAAGGGCATATCCGCGCTGGACTCCGCCATTCACATTCCTGAAGAGATAGGTGCATTCGCCTGAAGCTGACTCTCGGGGCAGCGTCAGAGCTTAGAGGCGTCTCCTCAACATCATCGCCTGCCAGTTACCTAGCCACCTACTAGGGAGCACGGGCCCTGCGACCGACGTTTGGTTCGGAGCAGGGTAAGCGTCACCTGAACATGTCGCGGGAGCGCTCACGAACTAGTTGATGATGACTGCCTGTGTCCCCCTGATATGCGTACCCGCGGACTATTGATACAGGTACACCGATCGCCTTGAACTGCACGAGCTCGGCTGCGGCCGCTAATTCGTCGGCCACGGCAATAGTGGTTACGTGCATCTCGCGACCCTGCGCGTCAGGCATCCCTCTGTAGTCCATCATCGGATCCATTCCAGCTACGCCTACGGCGAAGTTGACGTGTCCCTCACGCCATGCCCGACCGAACGTGTCGGAGATGACAACGGGTGTTCGCACGCCTGAGGCCCTGTGTATGTCAGCCATGATCCGGCGTGCCGATTGATCTGGATCGACCGGCAGCAGACACACTACGTCGTCCCCGGGAATGTTGGACTGATCGATTCCAGCGTTGGCGCAGACGAACCCGTGATGCGTCTCCGAAATGATGACACCCCTGTCAGGGTCCATTCTGACGACTGTCTTGCTCTCCTGCAGGACCAGCTCGACCAGCCTGGGGTCTCTGTCGGCGACCCTGGCGAAGTTGACCGCGAAGTCTGAAGGCTCCACGGTTGACAGCTTTACAAGGCGGCCCTCAGCCTTGGACACGATCTTCTGCGTGACTACAACGATGTCTCCAGGCTCAATGGGGGTGCCCTGGGCCGTTGACGCCTCGACTATGATCGAGCCGAGCCTGTCACCCGGTTGAATCTCCGGGATGCCCCCGACACCCACTATCTGTACGGAGTTGATCGGCTGTGCCATGGTCCAATTCACCTGTGCGGGTTAGTATCCCGGCTTACGAAAGAGGGCCGCCAACCCAGCGGCGACGCCCTAATAACGACAGAGGTAACCCGTCGATAGAGTTCAACGGTACAGCAGAGCGCCCGCGATTGATACCACGGATCCGTTCGTTGGGTCGGCAGGGCACTGGTCGTATCCCATGTGAATTCCAAGCGCTCCATCCAGCAGCTTGAGCATTAGGTAGATTGGGGGAAGACCGCATATCTTTCGGCGATCGGACTCATTGCGAGAGATTTCCAGAAACCGTGAGGAGTCTCCCGAACAGATTGCTGAGATTGACTGCGCGTCCTCAGACTTGATTGTGGCCTTCGCTGCCTCGTCCAGCGGATGAGGGTCGCCAAACGCTGGGCCTACGTGGGCTAGGTCGCCTGCCGCAACGATGAGAGTCCTGCGCTCCGATGTCACGCGATCCAGCGCTTCCAGGGTCGCAGTAATGTGAGGTACGTCGTCGGGGTCGGATTCACTATTCGTGAACTCGTGGAAAGAGCCGCACAGAATCGGCACGAATGTCACGCTGCGATCGCGCATAAAGTGGTGCATCCACACTGCCGCCAATTCTATGGAGTGCTCTGTCCTGTGATGCAGCTCTTCTTCAAACGCCGAAGGCCCGATTGCGGCCGCGAGTTTGTCCACTATGGCTTTATCGGTCTCAAGCGTCCCGTAGGGAGTGGCGTAGTTCTGGACAGTGGGTGTCAGCTGACCTATGCCCCCGTAGTGGTCGGTTCCCAGAATTACTACTAGCTCTATCTCAGACAGATCAGGCTCGACGTCACGCCATAGTTCGGCGTATGTGGCGTGCCCACGGTTGTAGTCTATGTGCGGACACAGCATCCCGACCAAGTCCCCTTCGGGTCGTGAGACGGGTCCATTCGGACTCGTCTCGTCACACCAGCGATTTATGGCAGCTTCCAGAGCATTAGCTGACTCCGGATAGACCGCTCCGATGTGAGAAGGCGGTCGGTAGTCGGCCTCTCTGTACACGGCCAGCGCCAGTCTGCGCGCGCGCCGAAACTCTCCGTTGCCGATCAGCAGAGCCTGATCGAGCTGACCGATCATTGACGCCAATTCCCGATCCGTTATCGTCAGTCCGAAGCGCAGGGCTAGGGCTGAACGGATCTCCGCCAAGTTCCTCGAACCGTCTAGCAGTGTCACCAAAGGCGCGGCCACTTCGGGAATCATGACAGTAAGATCGGACAGCGACATGGGGTCCCGGAGGTGAAGGTATCTCTGCCCGAGATGTTCGAGCCACATTGGCTCGACAAGTCGAAGAGTCGGCCTTTCAGGGATGTTTGGCTGGGCTTCTGTGGTCACTGTTCAGGTGAATTAATCGATTGACTTAGGCCAATAGACACGTCTGTCAGAGAAGTCGCGAGATCCACTTGCGAGCGCTGGTGTATCGTATCATAGCCTAGCGATATGCCGGAAACTCAGCGCCCTGTCTTGCCACCTAAGCATCGGTAGAGGATAGAGCCGGAAGACCTAAGTGGGGCGAAACCGGACAATTGAAAGGCGCTGAGTATATTGAACCAGTGCCAAAGCGCTGTGCTACAATTTCAAGGCTTCACGATCCGACTACTCAGCCCGCAGGGAGGCTATGCAATGCCGGTTGCTGAAGACCTCAAGGTGTTCACGGGCAACGCTCATCCCCAGTTGGCCCACGACATTTGCTCCTACCTCGGCATCCAGCCGGGACACATCGATGTCTTTAAGTTCAAAAACGACAATACGTTCGTGAAGATATTGGAGAACGTTCGCGAACGCGACGTTTTCATCGTCCAGCCATTCAGCGAACCTGTGAACGACCACATCATGGAACTGCTCATCATGCTGGATGCATTCAAGCGAGCCTCCGCAGGTCGAATAACCGCCGTGCTTCCCTATTA
>JAAXHZ010000081.1 GCA_012270625.1 Dehalococcoidia bacterium
CCCAATCGGCCACGTACACGTCGCCGCTCGCGGCCACAGTCAGCCCCCACGGGAGGTCAAATTCGCCATCGCCTGTTCCGTGTGATCCGAAGCTGTCGATTGAGACACCGCTGGCCGTAAAGCGCTGTACACGATGGTTGTGCGAGTCAGAGACGTACACCGTGTCGTTCGCGCCGATCGCCAGGCTCGAGGGGCCGTCAAGCTCACCCTCCCGGCTGCCGGTGGCGCCCCAATTGGTCAGGAAGTTCCCGTCGAGATCGAACACGGACACACGGTTTGCGTACTCGTCCGCGATGTAGATCCTTCCCTGGCTGTCCTCCGCGATTCCGCCGGCATATATGAACTGCCCGTCGCCGTCGCCCGCCGTCGCGAAAGTGCCGTAGTACTCACTGTTGATGTCGCACATGGTCACTCGCACGCCGCGGTCCACGCCGTCCACCGAGCGGTTGACCACGTAGAGACGCCCATGCGATGTGGGAAGCGTGTCCACAGGATAGTAGAAGCCTCGCCCCTCCATCGCGGACAGGCCCACGGTCAGGCTGTACTCAAGTACGTTGGACTGTATCTGCGCTGTGCTGGCAACCACTCGTGCTTCCTCCGGCAGTATCTGCTGCTTAAGTGCGCGCTTTCGCTGGCTAGGACCTCTGGAAGTCGTGGGTGGCGGCGGTCAGCCTGAGCAGCTGGACTACTTTGTCCGGTGAATGATCCCCCGTTTCGGCGCGCCTCCGAATCACTTCTCGCGTTTCGTCCGAGATTGCGACCGCGCCCAGGTGTTCGAGGCACAGATCGATCAGGTCGTCCGGAGACGGATCCGGGTCGGCTTCCATTATGGAGCTGACCATCGATCGGACACCGGGTCTGGTCTCGTCTCCTAGCTGCTCGGACGCGAAGTTTATCCGCTCTATCAGGGTTCCAGTATCGATCCACTCCACGCCCTGGTGCCAGCCCTCTACGCTTGGCGGATTCGTCAGCATCTGGCCCATGAAATTGGTCTGTAAGTACCTCTCCAGGATCTCGCGCCTCGGCCTGTCGAACTCTCCCGTGAGTCGCAAGACACCGGTGACGAACTCGGCTGGACCTTTCACCTTTTCGTACCTGATGCCTTCAGACTTGAAGAAGTCCGAGTTGAACAGCGTCGTCAACATTGCCCTGATACTGTGGTCGCTGTCGAAGTAGGTCTGTGTCAGGGCGTCGATCGCTTCCTGGTCACGTGGAGGCGTGTAAGGCCACGATGGAACAGGTGGCTCATCGGCTACGAAGAAGTGGTACATGTGCCTGGCAATGAACCGTCCGGTTGCCTCCTGCTCGCAGATGATCCTGACTATGTCTTCTCCGTTCAGATTGCCGGAGTGTCCGAGGAAAGTCTTCTCGCCTTCGTCGTGGTCGTCCGCCCTGTACTCGAAGTGCCACGCGATACGGCCATACGGCCAGTCCGAGTCGCGCATGGAGCGCAGCACCATGTACTCCGTATTGCCGAGTGTCCAGCCTGTGAACGCTCGTGCGCACTCCTTGATGTCGTCCTCGGAGTAGTTCCCGACTCCCATCGAGAAGAGCTCTAGAAGTTCCCTTCCCCAGTTCTCGTTGATCGCCTCCTTGTGGTTGTCCTGGTTGTCCAGCCACACGATCATTGCCGGATCCTTCGCGAGCTCCAGCAGCAGCGTATCCAGGCGTCCCATGCCGTGGTGTCTGAACATCCTTATCTGGTCGGACAGCGCTTTGCCATGGATCACCTTGGGGTAACCCGTGGCGAATATCCCGTGCCAGAACAGCGCGACCTTCTCGTGGAGTGGCGCCCTCGTGGTAATCATTCGGTAGAGCCAATGCGCCGGCCCGCCCTGAGGAGTCAGCATCCCCGACTGTTCGAAGTGAAATCGCCTGGCGAGAAATACCTCAGGCCAATGCGGGTCAGAGGGATTGACGAGATCCTCGACAGCGGCCTCGTAGCCTCTCTCAGCCCAGGTCTCGATCTCATCCCTAGTCCCGCCAAATGCCGCCCGCCGGAGCAGGTGGGCAATCAGACCGGTGTCTGTCTTCGCGCTTACTACCATGGTGCTACCTCGCTTGTCGGAATCGGTCGAGTTTATGAGAGATTATTGCAGAAGTGGACGATAGTCAATCGCCTTCCAGATGCGCCAGCTCAGGCCAAATGCTGCGCATCTGCCAGCAGTCCAGAGAGACCAGTCTCGCGTCGCCTCCTCTTGCGAACAGCGACACCCCCTGACTGTCGTCGAGGCCCGGATAGACACGTACGGTGAGGCACTGCCTGTCGTTGGCGAACACTTCGATGACGCTGCGGTCGATGAACACCCTCAGCTCCAGAAGTTCGTCCTGTTCCATTGGCAGCGGCCCGATCTCGGCTGACCTCGCCCAGACGTCGTCTCTCAGAGACGACTCGGATACATCGATCTGAAGTGAGCTGGTATCGAAGCGTCGATGATCGTTCGGGTACAGCGATACTCGTGTGCGCTCCAAGCCGATCGGAGACTTGAGCACGTAGAGTCCCACTTCCCTGGCATCCCCTGGGTCGATAGACGCCCGGATCTCGATTGCCTTGCCTCCGATGTCGCCGAGGATGACCTGACTGTTGCCCCGCACTTCCACAGACCCGACAGAGTGATGGTCGGACCTCAGCGCCTCGACCTCAGCCACCGGCGCCATCCGCAGCGTGTTCTCCGAATCGAGCCAGTAGTGGCGCGGCAGGGTCATCATCTCGTCTGTCTCGTCCGTGTCCCGGCCCTTGTGCAGGTTGAAGATGCCCAGGTATCGGCCTGAATCGTCTATCGTCGCCGACGGCGCGTGCAGGCTCCCGACCACCCATGGACCATAGTTCATACGCCCGTGGCTTTCCGGTGCAAAGCGATGCGTGTCTGAGTCGTACTTGCCGATGTAGTACCGCCCGGCTCGTTTGTGGCTGAACAGCAGAAGCATGTGACGACCATTGCCTATCGGCCAGAAGTTGGGCACTGCGGCGTCTTCTCCAGGTTCAGCGAAGAATGCGTCTTCCATCAGCGGTCCCAGGTACTCCCATTCAGCGAGATCCTTCGATCTGAACAGGTGGTCCACGCCGACGGCGTCCATGCCGCGCTCTCCGTCCTGAAAGGTGCCTGAAATCGAGTAGTAGCCGTCGTCCTCCTTCCAGATACACGGGTCGAAGACACGGTACCCGGCATTGCCCGCAGTCTGATTGGTACCCGGAATGACCGGGTTGCTCGGATGCTTCTGCCAGTTCAACAGAAGAGGATCGGACGCAGTCGCAATTGCGTTTCCAGATTGTGTCCCGTGATAAATGGCGATGACGCGGTCTCGCTCGACGAGGGTCTGGCCGCTGAAGCAGTCCCTCTCCACGTCCGGGTACAGCGCTATCGGCAGATCACGCCAGTGGATGAGGTCGTCACTGACGGTATGACCCCAGTGAACGCGATCTACACCCGCAGGCCTGAACTGGTAGAACATATGGTATCGACCTCGCCATTGGCACAGCCCGTTGGGGTCGTTCATGTAGTTCTCTGGCGATGAGAAGTGATAGAGCGGCCTGTACGGATCGACCTCCGCCAGCCTCTCGCGAGACTCCCTGAATCGGCGCACCGTTCCGTCCCTCCTGACGGCGCGCAGCTGATCGTTGAGAGTACCAGGATAAGTCTCGCCGCTGAGTGGTTTACCCGAGAATGACAGTGTCACGTCCTCGTCTCCGATTTCATCATCAGACCTTGTACCGGAATGAGCCTCTGCTCGACAGGATCAACTCCCATATACGCGCTTTCAAGGGCTAGCGCTCCAAGCAGCGGTGGTGATCCCTCTTCATTGAACAGCACCTGTGTCAGAATCTCCTTGCCCGCGAATCTTACCCATGTGTACCCGATCTCCATCGTCCTCACTTCACCTTGGGCAAATTTGAACCTCTCGCTGGCCACGGGTTCAACTCCCAATTCTCGAAGAACAGAGGCCGACATTGACGTTATGCTAGCCCCGGTATCCACAAGCGCGTCCATCGTCACCCATCGCTCCCGGGCTGAATCGCCAATATCGATCTCAATGCTGAATGTTCCCAATCCTGGTGCCTCCTTTGATGTCGAATCGAGTATAGCAGGTGGACTTATCTGATAAAGTTTCACGTGCTTAGAATTCTGTCGAGGTCATCAATGCCAATCTCACCGCTCGACCCACACTCCAGGAGGCGAGTTCCCGTCCTGGACACCGATATGTCATACGTCGATACCGGAGTAGGCCGCCCGGTCGTCTTTCTCCACGGCAACCCCACCAGCTCTTACCTGTGGCGAAACATCGTGGCTCACGTCAGAGATGTCGCGAGGTGTCTCGCTCCTGACCTCGTCGGAATGGGGCGGTCGGGCAGGGCGCCTTCCGGCTCGTACAGGTTCATCGACCATTCCCGCTACCTCGACGCCTGGTTTGATGCCGTGGGCCTGGAAGAGAACGTCATCTTGGTCGGACACGACTGGGGATCGGCTCTGGCGTTCCACTGGGCCAACCGGCATCGCAATCGGGTCGCGGGTGTCGTGTACATGGAAGCCATAGTCCAGAGCCTGACCTGGGACCAGTGGCCTTCCGCCGCAAGGCG
>JAAXHZ010000082.1 GCA_012270625.1 Dehalococcoidia bacterium
GACTTCACCGCCGCGTCGGCCATCTCGTACCCGATGGTGAACTCTTTCTCGGTAGCCAGCGCGAGAACAGTCGAGCCGGCGCCGGACAGGAACGCTCCGAGCGCGCCCGCCCCCAAGGCTGCCCGGATGATGTTGTTCATCGGGAAGAATATGGTCTGCCGCGCTGGCTGGTGCAGCCGGTCGTTGGTCGCCACGCTCAGGCGGTCCAGATCGCCGGTCGCCATCGCGCTAACGAGAAGCGCGGCCCTGCCTATATTGAATACGGCGTCCGACCTGGGGACCTCGCTGCCCAGAAGCCCTCGCGCCTCTTCGGTAGGCATGGAGACATCCGGGATGTAGAGCACCGCTGACAGCGTCTCAGGTACAGGCACCGATGCGCTGACGATCCTGTCGTCGTGGCTGACCGCCACCTGCATCCCGCCATAGATGGCGGGCGCGACGTTGTCCGGATGGCCCTCTATGGACGTTGCGATCTGCAACAGGTCATCCTTCTCGAAATGCCCGCCGCACAGCTCATTCCCAACGGTCAGTCCGGAGACCAGCGCTGCCGAGCTCGAACCGAGGCCCCGGGTCGTTGGAATATCGTTGTGGCACCGCACCGACATAGGCGGCGTGGGCTGATCGCACTCCTCGAATATCCGCTTGATGCAGCGATAGACGAGGTTGGACTTGTCCCTCGGCAGCTCGTCCTCGCCCTGTCCCAAAATCTCGAATCCCGACTTGCCGACCTCGACGGTGACCGTGTTCCAGATGTCCAGCGCGATCCCCAGGCAGTCGAAGCCTGGGCCCATGTTCGCCGAGGTCGCGGGCGCCTTTACGGTGACTTCACCCTCGTGAGTAGCTTCCAAGTTATAGCTGGCTCCACTCTTGGAGATCAATTTGGCGTCCAATGATTCGTTCTACTTGGCGAACCATCATTCGAATCTGCGACACAGAATACTCTGAGTTCGATGGAATCGTGAGACGGTGATTTCCAAGCACCATGAACTGATGCCGGGAACCAGAAAAAGGACCATCGAATCCAAAGTTGCGAAGCTTCCTGACGAACACCCTTCGACTACACGGCGTCCACCGGTTCACGTCTTGGCTCCGTGTTAAGGTCAACACCGCCGACTACTGGTAGGACATGTCCCAGTTTGAGACCCACCAGTATCCAGTCTTCAAGTGTTGCCCGCAATTCCGCTTCGCATTCCTTCAGGGTGTTTCCAAACGCCAGCACACCGGGACAAGGCGGGATGCTCCCACCGTATGTCCCATCTTCGAGCTTGTCGTACTCGGCCTGCTCCATGGCCTGCTCGATGTAGTCGCTCAATATACGTCCTACATACACTGGCGGCTCCTGCAAGTTTGGAGTATGTCCCGTCATTCTTCCAGCCGGGCCAGGTACTGGCCCGCAACGTCAAGTCCGACCATACCGCTGTAAGCCCGAGTGAGCCTGTCAGTCACCGGGCCTGGGACAGAGCCATCTGCCACCGACGACCCGTTGACCGAAGACACCGGGCATATGCAGAAGCTCGTCGAGGTGACGAACGCCTCGTCCGCGGTGTAGGCGTCGTACAGGTCGATGTCCGTCTCCTGGACCTCTATCCCCAGCTCCTGGGCCAGCTCGATCGTCACACGACGGCTGATACCGGAGAGTATGAACTGCTCCCTCGGGGTCATTACGACGCCGTCTTTGACTATGAAGATGTTGCTGCCCGGCCCCTCTGAGAGGTTGCCGTTCGTGTCCAGCAGAATCGGCCAGGCGTTGGGGTTCTGCGACGTGACTTCAAGGGTCGCCTGGACTAGGTTGACGTAGTTGTGCACCTTTGCGCGGGGACTCTGCGCTTCGGGCGGGGTTCGCCGCACCGACGGCACTACCACCGGCAGACCATCACGATAGTAGGCTGCCCTCGCCTTGAAGGGCAGCGGAACGCACTCGATAATTATGGACGGCTTGTCCTCGCCGTCAACGGTGACGCCACGGGTCACGCGCTGCGTCACCCAGTAGTCATCGTCATCGTCGATAAGCGGCAGGTTCGTCTCGAGCACTTCCATCGTCAGGCGCGCGAATTCCTGTTTGGTTATACCGGGGTCGATGCGCATGTACTTCAGCGAGTGGAAGAATCGATCCAGGTGTTCATCCAGCCGGAAGATGCGGCCACAGAACGTTCGCGTCGTGTCGAACACCGCGTCACCCTGCAGGAAGCCCCTGTCTCTGATCGAGATCACGGCCTCGCTCTCCGGAACGATCTGACCATTTACGTAAGCGACTCTCTCATTTGCCATGTTCTTCTCCCTTGTCTAGGTTGACTCCCTGAACCTGTATCCTACGTTCCAGATGGTCTCGATGAAGTTGTGGTCGGCGTCTTCTATCTTGCTTCTGAGACGGCGTATGTGAACGTCCACCGTTCTCGTGCCTCCGAAGTACTCGTAGCCCCATATCTGGTTGAGCAGAGCGTCCCTGGAGAACACCCTTCCGGGGTTCTCAGCCAACAGCTTGAGCAGCTCATACTCCTTGAACCTCAGTCCGATTCTGTCGCCCCTGATGGTGACCTCGTAGCTGGAGGTGTCGATCTGCAGGTCGCCCGCCCGAATGATGTGGCTGTCCTTGTCGGCTGCATTATCGCCGGCCCTGAGCGCGCGCTGAGCGCGAACCACCAGCTCATCCGGGTCTGGCGGACTGACGATGAAATCGGTCAGTCGAAGGCTCGCGTCGAGATTCGGCACGCGGCCGCGCGGCACTAAGGCTATCGTGTGAGCTTCTGACTCCTCACAGGCCTGGAGGCAGCGCGTGATTTCCATTGAGGTCATATATCCGGTGTCGAGCAGGACCAGCTGCGGGCTGTCTCCGGCGCCTTCGCCGAGCGCGGAGAGGTCTTCGTCGGAAGACATCAGAACGCAGCTCATACCCTGGCGTCTCAGCAAGGCTACCAGTTCATGCTCCTCGCTCACGCTATGAGCACGCGATCGCTCGAGGGCCATCCAGGCTCCTTCTGTCCCACACGGCAAGTGTGAGGGGAAGATTCTATGGAAGACAAGTATATCAGAGTCGTCCACCGTAGTCTGACGGAGTGTGATTGATGCCGAACCTGTTTCAATTTAGGTGGACTCCGTGTAAGACACCCCACCACCTCCGGATTGCCGAGCGGCGAGCCACTTCGTGGGTTCCGGCTTTCGCCGGAATGACGGAAAGAGCGACGCCTACCAAACTGGAACCGTGGCTTCCTACTAATCTGATACAGGTTCCCCTCATAAGTCCCCGATGCGTGGTCAATAGTGTGGCTGGGGGAGGCTCTCACTCCTCACTCCTCTCCACTCACTCCCCGGAAATTGCACTTATGCAATTTTCTCCTTATCGTGATCACGTTGACCTGAGACGCGCGCGACGCTACAATTCTTTCTCGCGCGGCCCCGTGGTGTAGCGGTTTAACATACTGCCCTGTCAAGGCAGAGATCGCCGGTTCGAATCCGGTCGGGGTCGCCAGATACTTCCTCTATCGCTATCGCGCTCGCTACTTCTTTGAAATCACGCCTCATGAGAGTCTGGTCGGCTGGGCGAGGCGCCATGAGGATCAGCAATCCGCCCATTATGATCCCTCTGTAGTCAGTCTGCTGACACTCGCGGAGTCCTCTTGGATTGATGACCTGTCCGCACTCGGCGATCGATTCACTCGGACGTTCGTCGATGTAAGACCACCGCAGGCAGTATTAGATTCTGATCGCACCGCAGGCCATCGCATCGGTATCCCTACCTGGATCTATCAATGCCCGAAATAAGCCGATTCTTCGGTATCATCATCGCTATCTACTACGATGACCATGCACCACCCCACTTCCATGCGAAGTATGGTGGAACTGAAGCGACGATTAGGATCGCCGACGGAACCGTTGAGGGTGATCTTCCCAGGCGTGTCAGGGGCCTTGTGCTAGAATGGCTCGACATTCACCGTGATGAACTCTCGGTAAACTGGCAGTGTGCGGAGGATCATCTACCAATGCAACGGATTCCTCCTTTAGAATAGATACTATGTTCAATGTCGTCGAAGCCCGCTATATAGACGAATTCGTCATCTGGCTACGATTTGAGGATGGAACAGTCGGCGAGATCGATTTATCCGATCGACTGTTCGGCCCGGTCTTTGAACCACTCAGGGAGCGCGAGTACTTCCAGCGGTTCGAAGTCCACCCTCATCTGAAGACCATAGTCTGGCCAAACGGCGCAGACTTTGCCCCAGAGTTCCTGTACGAGAGGGCCAAAGTAACGGCTTGATTGGGCGCCGCCACACTTGAGATGCCCTACTGTCAAAGCTAAACCCTCGCACGGAGGGTTCTTAGCTTCATTATTCGGTCAGGATCGTCAGCACAACCTCCCGTACGAAAGTTCCTGATTAACGTTCAGAATCGGGAGAGTGTTACCCCTTACAGCGACACCCAGTTACACAGCCAGCCCCTGTCTGATCTCCCGTGGCGAAGCGCCGTCTGGGACAGCCCCGCAAACCTGACCTCGTCCCACTCCTACGTACTCGAAGTCCAGCCTTCTCATTTCGGCGGGGTCGAGCGCGTTCCTGCCGTCGAATACCAGTCGCGGCGGAATCATGCACCGCGACACGATGCGCCAGTCTGACCGGATGATGGAGTCCCACTCCGTCAGCAGCACCAGCGCCTGTGTCCGGTTCGCCGCCGCCTCCACACCCTCGACCAGCCTGACAGAGGGCGGCAGGCTCGGACGCGCAGTCTCCATCGCCTCCGGATCGAACGCCTGCACCTCTGTGCCCTCGTCCACCAGCGCGCGTATCAGGTCGAGCGATGGGGCGTCTCGAACGTCGTCGGTGCCGGGCTTGAACGCCAGACCGAGGATGCCGACTCTCAGGCCGTTAATCGCACCGCCGAACCTCTGTCGCAGCGCGTGCAGCGGCAGAAGGCGCTGCCTGTTGTTGGTGTTGATTACCGACCTCAAAAGATCCACGCTCGCGCCGCTGGTGAGCGCGAGATGGTCCAGCGCGCGGACGTCCTTGGGGAAGCAGGAGCCGCCGTAGCCGACTCCAGCGTGGATTCTGGCGCCCGTCCTCGAGTCCATTGCCATACCCTCGCTGACGTGGTCGATAGACGCTCCAACGGTGTCACACAAGGACGCGATCTCGTTGATAAAGGATATTCGGGTGGCGAGAAAGGCGTTACTGGCGTACTTGATCATCTCCGCGCTGGT